>NZ_ALBR01000093.1:0-63434 GCF_002081505.1 Bacillus sp. CDB3
CATAAGAGTCGTCTTCTTACATACTAATTCTACAGTAGTAAGTAACTTACTAACGAAATCATTAGTTAACTACAACGAAAGAAAGCTATTACGCTACAATAAAGCTATGCCTTTTCTTTATTCATATTGTTAAACGTTCCATTCTTCGATATTCCATATTTTCGTTATCCACGCTTCATAGAAAGATGGCTCATGTGAAACAATTAAAACCGTACCTTTATATTGTTTTAACGCTTCCTGTAAAGCCCTCTTAGTCTCTGTATCCAAATGGTTAGTTGGTTCATCTAAAATTAAAACATTGCTTTTAGTTACGATAAGTTCGCATAACCGTACTTTTGTTTGTTCTCCTCCACTTAATAATTGAATAGGTCTTAATACATGTTCTTCTTTCAATCCGCACTTTGCTAATGCTTGTCGGATTTCTTTTCTTGTCATGTCTGGCCTTCCTGCCCATACTCTCTCTAGTGCAGTTATTTCTGAGGAAAATTCCTCTTGTGCAAAATAAGCGGGTTTTACTCGTTCCCCAATAGAAACTGAACCGCCTAACGGTTTTATTTGTCCTAGTAATGTTTTTAACATTGTTGTTTTTCCAATCCCATTATGACCAATAATCGCAATCTTTTCCCCTTTTTTCACTTGAAAATCCAATTCCGAAAATAACGGTTCACCATAACCAATTTTCAGTTTCTCTACCTGTAATATACGACTCACTGGCTCAGTATAAACATTAAAATCAAAACGAGCGCGAGGTACATAGTTAACCTTTTCAACCTTTTGCATTTTCTCTAATACTTTTTCACGACTTTTTGCTTGTTTCGCTTTACGAATTTTATTTTTTTGAATAAAGCTCTCTAAATGTGCAATTTCCTTTTGCTGTTTCGTATATGCTGCTTGTAATTGTTTCTTTTGCAGTTCATAATTACGCACAAAACTATTATAATCACCTACATAGCGCTTAATTGTGCGCTCATCTAGATGGTAAATAACTTTCGTAATATTGTTCAAAAATACTTCATCGTGCGAAATGATAATATAAGCTTTTTCATACATTTGTAAATATGATTGCAACCATTCTATATGAGCTGTGTCTAAATAGTTAGTTGGCTCATCTAATAATAAAACATCAGCTTTTTCTAAAAGGAGTTTACCAAGTAATAACTTTGTCCGTTGACCACCGCTTAACTTTGAAACATCCTTTTCCATTCCTACTTCAAACAACCCTAAGCCAGTCGCTACTTCTTCAATTTCTGTATGAATTTGATAAAAATTAGAATTCTCCAATATAGTTTGTAACTCTCCATACCTTACTAACAATTTCCCTACTTCTCCTGCTCCAGCCATCTCTTCTGTAAGTTTTAACATTTCACGTTCAAACTCATACAGATTAGAAAACGCACTTTGCAAGTATTCTTCAATTGTTATACCTTCTTGCAAATCTATATGTTGTTGTAAAAAGCCAATCTTCACATGTGGAAACCATTCAATTTTCCCATCATCATGTATAAGTTCTCCTGTTAACAAGCGTAATAATGTTGATTTTCCAATTCCATTTTTCCCTACTAGCCCAACATGTTCACCCTTTAATAATCGAAAGCACGTATTATATAAAATGGTTTTCTCACCATATGAATGACTTACATTTTCTACTGTTAATATACTCATTTTTTCTCTCTCCTTTTCTTATGATCCATAAGCTAAATAGAGAGAACAACAGTATAAAGCCTTATTTAGTTATACATATAAAAAATGGGTAAGGTGAATACACCTTACCCATTACATATTATCGTAAGAAAGGATTAAGGTTCTTTACCTGCTGTCTTCAATTTAGCTTATTTGTTAAAAATGGGCAGACTTCTCCCATATCAAGCTAAAACCATTTGAAGAACAGTTGATAAAGTCATTTTATCCTTTCACTCCTTTAACATTTGTTATATTAAGAGTATAAACTACTCTCTTATATTCTATTCTCTATTTTTTCTTTTGTTCCTTCTCAGTTTTTTCATATTCTGCGTAAATTTCTTTATACATCTTTTCTAATGCGTATGGACTTGTAAAGATTAGCGTTAACGATTTCCAAATATAAATTCTTCTTTTAATTCGTGATGCTCCATACCATACTTCATTAATAAAATATGATTTTTTAATAAAGCCTTTCCTTCTTCAAGATTATCAGCTGTTAATGAATCAACTATTTGCTCTATAGATTTCATCTTTCTCCCCCTATATAAAAAAGCCTCTTAACAGCGATTATACCAAAAACTGTTAAAAGACTTTTTCTATTTTTTCATATAAGGAGCTAACACTCTCAGAATTTCTTCCTTATCCTTCTTCAACTCAAGTGATGTTAACATATCCATCGTTCGTGGTCTAGGTAATTTCACTTGTACCTCACCAACTATTGATGCTGGTCTTTGAGATAAAATAAATACGCGATCCGAAAGCAAGATTGCCTCATCTAAGTCGTGTGTAACCATAACGATTGTTTGCTTCTCTTGGTGCCAAGAGTTTAAAAGCCAACTATGTACTTCCATTTTTGTAAAGGCATCTAATTTTCCAAAAGGCTCATCAAGTAGCATAATTGGTTTTTCACATAAATATGTGCGCAAAAAACTAATTCTTTGACGCATACCACCAGACAATTCATCTGGATAATGGTCTGCATATTCATCTAGCTCAAACTGCTTTAATGCTTCCATTCCCTCTGTTAACCTTTGTTTTTTCGGCTTTCCTTCAATTTCTAATGGAAGTACTATATTTTGCAAAGCCGATCGCCACGGTAGTAATAAATCTTGTTGCGGCATATAACTTACAACATCTTGTTTTTTCACATGTTCCTCGTTATAAAATACCTCTCCACTCGTTGGCTCTTCAACACTCGCGATCATATTTAACAAAGTGCTTTTTCCACAGCCACTTGGACCTACAAAAGAGACGAATTCCCCCTCTTGTATAGAAGCGCTAATATTTTTTAATACATTCTTTCCATCGAAAGCTTTTACAACCTCTTTTATTAGTAATCCACTCATTTTTCACTTGGAAGGAATTCATTTGTAAAGGCATCTTTCACATCAATTTTCTTCTTAATAACTTTGTTGTCATATAAGAAATTCATGTAATTCGTCCAAACTTCTTCCTTCTGTACTCCCCACGCTTTTGCATCATCTTGATACTTTGTACTTAACCATTTTTGGCTTTCTTGTACTAATTCTTTATTCACATCTGGAACAGCTTTAATTAAAATATCCGCAGCTTCTTTCGGTTCTTTAATTGCAAAATCATAACCTTCTGTCGTTGCAGTCATAAACTTTTTCACAAAATCTTTATCTTGTTTCGTATGTTTTTCACTTGTAATAATAACAGGACTATAGAAATCAAGCGCTGGATCTAAGTCTTTCACCATAATCGTATTTAACTCTTTTCCTTGACGCTTCGCTTCAATTCCATCCCATCCGTAATAAATCCATTCGAAATCTGCATCACGACCGATCGATTTGAAGAAGTCTGTTTGTCCAAGAATAATTTTTTCGACTTTATTAAAATCAGCTTGATGTTTCTCCATAATCGTTTTTAACGTCGCTTCTTCTGCTGGTCCTCCCCAGCCGCCATAACGTTTACCTTCAAAATCTTTCGGTGACATCATATTATCTTTTTTTAGCGATGCAAAAGCAGAGGTATTATGCTGAATAATTGCACCAACAGAAACAACTGGGATTCCTTCAACACGAGCTAATGTTACATTTTCTTGTGCGCTTATCGCAAAGTCTGCTTTCCCAGAAGCAATCATCTGCTCTGCCGTTACATTATCACCAGGCTGGATAATTTCTACATCAAGCCCTTGCTTTTTGTAATAATCTTTCGCTTGCGCTACATATAAGCCAGTATGATTCGTATTTGGAAACCAATCTAAAACGACTTTTACTTTTTTATCTTTACTTGAACTTTCTTCTTTCTTCGCCGGATTACATCCGACAACACCAACTGCTAATAATGCAGCTAACATAATTTTTAAACCTTTTTTCATTTTCTGCCGCCCTTTCTGTATATCCATGGTGCTGTTATTCTTGCCATAAATTCAACAATAAAGTACAGACATAATGTCACCATGACGATAATCGCTGCAACACCAAATACACGAGCCGTTAAAAAGGATTTTGTCGCTCTCGTGAGCATAACCCCTAATCCTTCACTCGCTCCAAGCCATTCTCCAATAATCGCTCCCATCACACTATATGTAACAGCTATTTTTAAACCTGAGAAAAAGTACGGGAGCACTGCTGGAAATTTTACTTTCTGATAAACTTGCCACTTTGTCGCCTTCATCGTTTGTAACAACTTCAGCATATTTTTATCTACCGTTTGGAAACCTTCTAAAATGCTAAGCGCAATTGGGAAGAAACAAACAAGAATAACAACCATTACTTTTGGCAACATCCCGTATCCAAACCAAATAATAAATAATGGTGCTAGCACAACGATTGGAATTGTTTGCGAAATAACGAGCAACGGATTCATTAAAATCCGAAATAAAGGGATAACATCCATAATGATAGCAATACTAGTCCCAAGTAAAATTGCAAAAAACAACCCAATTATTACTTCCTGTAACGTTTGCACTGTATTCGGTAATAGTAAATCTTTCATTCCAATTAACTCTTGCACAATTGCTGATGGCTTCGGTAAAATCCACGGCTCAATTTTAAATAATGAAACAGATCCTTCCCATATAGCAATGAGAAGGATAAGCCAAATTGTTGTAATTATTTTAGATCGCTTCTGGTTTTGCATATTCATCACGGTACTTCCAAACTTTTTCGTCAATTGTTACGCCCGTACTTGGACGATAGTGAATTTTAATAGAAGTGATAACTTCTTCTGCCCCAGCATCGACGCAAGCTTGTTGCGCGCGTTTAATGACGTCAAGAAGTACATCTAATTCTCCTTCCAACGTTGTTTCCATTGCCCCTACTTCATAACGAACTCCCGACTGTTGTACAACTTCAATTGCTTTATCAACAACAGAATACACATCTTTGTTCTTCGCTTGTGGTACTACTGAAAATGAAATTGTAACTTGTTGTGACATAATAAAATCCCCCTTACAAAATATGTTTTCAAAAAAAGAAAAGGCTTTCCTACCATGTAGGAAAGCCTTGTATACAAGTTATTCTATAATAACTTATGCTACATCACTTTAAAGTAACTCCCTACGCTGGCATTATCCAGATCAGGTTGAGGGTCGATGTATACTTACATCCTCTCAGCCAATTGGCTCCCCGGTTCTTAATTCGTTTTCATTGTAGCATGATTTATTTTATTGAACAAACAAAAGCGTACATATCATTTCATTATTTTCGGAAAATATCCAACTTCTTCACCATGAGCTACTAACTGCTGAATAAATTCTTTATTAATCGCTGGCACTACCAGTTCTTTTTTCTTAATCCATTCATTTGTTCTACGTGTACCCATAACAATTTCAGATTGCTGCGCTCCATCTCCTGCAACTTGAGAAGCAATTAGCTCTGCTATTACTTCATTTCCCCTCGCTAATTCGAGTCCAGCATCTACATATTGCGAAAGCGGAACCATTTCAAGATTATATCCACATTCCTCAATTAGTTGTACAAAATGTTCGAATTCAACTTGATGTGGATGACAAATATGTAACGTCTCTCCTACAATTTGAGGATCTTGTAAATACGATACAATCGACTTACTAGCAAAGTCAATTGGTGTAAAGTCAATTTTCCACTTCACGTTTGGTGCCTTTCCGATTAGAAGCATTGTTTTAATAAGACGATAAAATGCATTTCCTTCAATATTTCGTTGGAACGAACCCGTTTCTGAATGACATGCTAAATTACCCGCACGATATATATTCCCGTGCAAACCACATTTCATCGCTTCACGAACAAGATTTTCCGCCTGTAGTTTACTATTAGAATACACATTTTCTAACTCTACATCATAGTTAAAGTCACCTGTTTCGGCATATATATCCCCTTGCTCCATCGCTAATTCTATCGGAATACCAATTGTTGAAATAAAGTGGAATGTCGCGCCTTCTTCAGTTAGCGCTAGCATACGACTTGTTCCTTGCACATTTACATTTTCAAACTGGGCTACATCTCCGAAATGCCTTACATCTGCGCCACAATGAATTACCGTATCAACCTTGGAACGAATTAATCTAAATTCTTCTTCACCCATACCAAGATATTCTTCCCCAAGATCACCAGGAACGGCTTGTATACGCTGTAACGACTCTTCACATATATCATTAAAGTAGCTTGCTAATGTATCTATAATTCTTTGTTTTACATCTTCTGTCGGTCTGACTAAACAATAAATAGTGGCAGATGTCCCTCTCAGCAATTCATACAATATGTGTGATCCCAAATAACCCGTAGCTCCTGTTAAGAATACATTTGAAATGTATGTTTTTTTCTTAACATTTGTATAAGTAATATTATTTGGCTCATGAATTACTTTATATTCGCAGAACACTTCTTCTGCCTCTACTTTTATTTCCCTCTCAATTCGAGCTAATCCGTATATCGTTCTTTCTTTAAAGAAATCTTGAATTGTTAAATGCGGAAAATCTTCTTTTAACAATGTTAAAACTCTCAATACTTTTAATGAATGTCCACCGATTGTAAAGAAATCATCATGTACACCAATCTTCGAGATTCCTAACACATCAATCCAAGCTTTCGCTATTCTTTCTTCAGCTTCATTAGACGGTGCAATATATTCTTGTAGACGAACTGGCTCATGCTCTTCTTCCAATTGCGCTAACCTCTTAACATCAACCTTTTTATTTGGTGTAAGTGGTAACTCATGAATATAAATTAATTTAGACGGGACCATATAATCTGGTAACTGCTCTCTCAAATCATGTATTAAATCTACCATAGCGACTTCATTAACAGTTGTATAGACAGCAACTAAATAATGGCTACCTTCTTCACTTTTCTTCGTAAATACAACAGCCTCTTTTATCATTTCATGCTTTGCAATTGTGTTTTGAATTTCACCTAATTCAATTCGGTGCCCTCTAATTTTCACTTGATTGTCTTTACGATGTAGAAATTCAATATTTCCATCTTCCAATATTTTAACGACATCACCAGTTTTATATATTTCACTATCGTAATTTAAAGGATGTGAAATAAACACTTCTTCTGTTTTTTCTGGTTTATTAAAGTAACCTTTCGCTAACCCTACTGATTCTATATATAATTCTCCTGGAATACCAATCGGACAAACTTTCATATTTTCATTTAAAATCCAAACTTTATAATTATCTGCTGGCTTCCCAATTGGAATACTAGCAAGTTTGTCGTTTAACTCAGCTGGGATTGGATACGTCGTTGTTGTAATCGTACATTCTGTCGGACCATATGCATTGTTTAGTTGAACATGGTTACCAATTCTCTCACGCCATAATTTCACTACTTCAGCAGTAAGCATTTCTCCACCAACTGCAACCCTCTTTAATGAATCTAGCTTATATTTACTTTCGTTCGGGAGGTATGTCGCTACTTGTTGCAAGAAAATTGTAGCTAAACCTAAAATAGACGTTGCCTTCGCGTCATAGATCGCACTTGTAAACGCATCAACTGAAAGTCTTTGCTCATCCAATAAAACATATACATTTCCACCGCAGAATAATGACGCAAACAACTCCCAAATAGATGCGTCGAAACTAAATGACGGGAACTGCGCAAAAATATCTTCTTCAGTTAATTCATAATGTCTTTGCATCCATGTACATAAATTAACTACCCCGCGATGTGCCAGCATTGTCCCTTTCGGGTTTCCTGTAGAACCTGATGTGTAGATCATATATGCAATATCATCAAGATGAATTGACAATTTCACATCTGCATCTGAAAATTTTTCAATATCATAAAGAGACAACTCTCGAATGCCTTCATACGGAATTTTTGTTTCTTTTGTTAGCACTAATTTCGATTGGCTATCCTCAATAATATACTGCACTCGATTGGCAGGATAATCTGGATCGATTGGAATATACGCAGCGCCTGCTTTTAAAACCGCTAATAAACTTACTACCGTATCAATACTTCGTTTCATGAAGATACCAACATAATCACCTTGCTTCACTCCATTATGTAATAACATATGAGCGATTTGATTACTCTTTTTATTTAGTTGTTCATATGTTAATGTTCCTTCTACTGAAGACAAAGCTATACGATTTGAAAACTTTGTTACTGTTTCATAAAACATATGTGCAATGCTCTTATTTGGATATGCCACTTCTGTACAATTTATTTCTTCATATACTGCTAATTCTTCGTCTGTAATAATATCCATATCTACAACAAATCGTTTTCCGTCTGCAATTCCTTGTTGTAATACGTGCTCAATTTGATTTATATAGCGAATGGCTGTTTTTCCTTCCAATTGCATTCCGTTATAATAAATCTCATAACAATTGCTGTTTAATGCTATAAAGTTTAACTGACTACTTATATTTTCTTTCCCTACTGTAATTGCAGGTTTACCCCATTTTTTCTCATCGTATTGTAATAATATCCTTTGTACTTCTTCCATGCTTTCTAACTGTACAATTTGGTCATTAATTTTCATCCTTAACTCTCCATAAGAAAGTTCATTTGAAATTGTAATACATAACGGATAACTACTCTGTCCCATGTAATAAGGAATCACAATACGTTTTTCATTACTCACATGATGTAACCAAACAAAAGTAGCTACTATTATATCTAATTTACTGTGTTCAATCGCTTGTAGATCCTTAATTTTCATTTGCTTATATTCGTTTACTTGAAAATCTTTCGGTATCATAAGCGGTTCATAACTTTGTTGCAAAAACTGTTCATATCTCTCCAAATATGAACGCTTTAAGAAAATACTCATACTGAATCCTCTCGCTCTCCATAAAATAAAGTGAACCTTTAATCAGCGGAGGATATTCATCCCCCGCTGATTAAAATTACACTTAAACATCTTTAAATTCAAATATAATACTATTAGTTAGAAATATAAGGTGTAGATTATATCTACACCTTATATTTATTATTAACTTTTAAATTCTCCAATTAACTCTTGTAATTCCTGCGAAAGCCAACTTAAAGAAGTAGCTAATTCTGCTATATCCTGCACAGACATTTCCTGCTCCTTCATACTCTCTTCAATATTACTACTACTATTCGCATACGTATTTGCAATATGTGATAGCTCATTTACAAATCGAACAATATTTTGGCTGTTTTGTAAAATATCACTTGAGTTGCTAGAAACAGCTCTAACTTGATTTGTAACAGATTGTGCTGACTTTGAAATTTTCTCAAAGAAGACACCACTACTTTGAACAAGCGCAATTCCAGACTCTACTTCTTTTGAGCCTTTCTGCATCGAGACTACTGCATCTTCTGCTTCAGATTGTGTTTCCCCTATTAATTTAGCTATGTCTTTTGCTGATGCTTCCGTTTTCTCTGCTAATTTACGAACTTCATCGGCAACAACTGCAAATCCTCGCCCAGCTGCCCCAGCACGTGATGCTTCAATGGAAGCATTTAAAGCTAGTAAGTTCGTTTGATTTGAAATACCTGTAATTACAGTTACAATGTCACTTATTTCTTTTGACCTTGTTTCTAACGAGTAAATGATAGAAGATAAATCTTGTACTGCATTTTGGATTAAACTCATTTGATTAATGATTTGTTCAATAACACCATTTCCTTCTATTGAATGGTGCTCCATACTTTCAGATGCGGTTGCCACTTGCTTGGCAGCACTAGTTATCTCTTCCATCTTATTTTCCATTTCGTGTACAATCCCTAAGCACTGTTGTACTGAAGATTCTTGCGACTGCGCTCCTGCTCTTAAACCTACCATAGAGCTTGCAATCTCTTGAACCGCCATACTATTTTCTTCTGTACTTGCCGATAATTCCTGTGAAGAAGTGGATACCTGCTCTGCAGTTTGCTTCACTTTATCTATAATTCCCTTAAACTTTTCAATTGTATTATTGAAATAAACATTGATTATACCAATATCATCTGGTCTTTCTTCCAACTTAATGCTTAAGTCTCCTTCACCCACTTTGCGCAAACCTTCTCGTAAATCTCGCAAAGGAGCAAGTGCATTGCGAACAATCAAGAATTGGATAACAGTCGCAATTAAGAGCGAAATACAAATAAATAGTAAACCTTGCATAGTAAATTTTTTCTTTGTAATGGGAATAATAGAAGCATCTATATCTGCCGCTACAATTGCGACAATATTTTTCTCTCCGTCTGTAATTGGCTCTAATATTGTCACCCATGAACCTAATTCATCTTCATATACTTCCGTCATTTGTGCTTTTTTCGTATCCATTAATTTATCGTATGCCTTCATCCAACGAACTGGTTGTTCATAATAGTCTCCTGATTTTACCGGGACAGCATTTGCTAACTCTGTAGTCAAACCGACAACTTGTAGCTCCGCTTTTTTATTTGGTTTTGCTCCTACAACATACGTTTGTCCAACACTTTTCAATTCTTCTGTAACTTCATCTAATTGCTTAGTTAATATCGCTTTCTTCTCTTTTTGCGCCGTAGGATCTTTCTCAACAGCTCTTACTACTTCTGCATCCAATTTATGTAATACCGCATCTCCTGTTTCAATAGACTGTCTTTCAAATAAAGACATCATACTAGTTTGAAACATATTGAAACTTAACGCCCCCATACTACAAACAAGCGTTAAAATAACTAATACAGTTAACAATACATTTTTTTGAAGAAACGATAGCTTATGCCAATATTTTTTCATTAACATCACCTTTCTAAATTCGCTCAATATGAAGTGAAAATATCCAAATATAAAAACATTAAATTGATAACAATTCTCAAATATAGATAAAAATAAAAAAAAGACCAATGAAAAAGCATTGGTCAAGACCAACCCTATCCGTCCGGTAACTGGCTAGCATAGTCGTTTGACCTTAGCCCCTGTAGTTTTGCGTCCTCATGTTTCCATCAGTTTGCCTTTCTCGCTGAACGAGTTGAACGATATGGGAGTTCTATGAGAATTAAAATATTCTCTTTCAAAGATTACAACATAAAAATTAAAATGTCCACTTATTTAGAGATGCAAATATAAAGTTTTAATGTATTATTTTTTCGAAATAATTTAACAAAATAAGTGAATGTTACATTTCTTGTGTTATATAATAAAAAACGTATATAACACAAGGATTATTTCGGATGTTTATTTAATTTTCATTCAAATTAAACTATTCGAATATATCTTAACTTACGAACCTCGGAGGTAGTTTATCATGTTTTGGCTACAATTTCTTACGTTACTACTCTGCATTTTTATTGGTGCACGCCTAGGCGGAGTTGGTCTAGGAGTAATGGGTGGCGTTGGTATGGCAATACTTGTTTTCGTCTTCCACTTACAACCTACAGCTCCTCCTATTGATGTAATGCTTATGATTTTAGCAGTAATTACAGCTGCCGGTGCTTTGCAAGCTGCTGGAGGAATGGATTACCTTGTCCACCTTGCTGAGAAAGCATTACGAAAAAATCCAAAGCGTATTACATTTTTTGCTCCTATTGTTACTTATTTATTCACGCTATGCGCGGGGACTGGCCATGTCGCTTATTCTGTACTTCCCGTTATCGCCGAAGTATCTCGCGAATCAGGAATTAGACCTGAACGACCAATGTCAATTGCCGTTATCGCTTCCCAGCAGGCAATTACAGCTAGTCCAATATCGGCTGCAACAGTTGCACTTTTAGCAATGTTAGCCGACTATAAAATCACCTTGTTAGATATTTTAAAAGTCAGCATCCCTTCTACTTTCATCGCTTGTATGGTAGCTGCATTCGTTGCTAGTAAAATGGGAAAAGAATTAAATGAAGATCCTGAATACTTGAAGCGATTAAAAGAGGGAATGATCCCTAAACTTGAAGAGAAAAAAGAATTTGTGGGTGTAAAAGGTGCTAAATTATCAGTTATCCTTTTCCTAGTAGGAACTTTCCTTGTCGTACTTCTTGGTTCATTTGAAGCACTTCGTCCGGGATGGATGGTTGACGGGAAGTTAGCTCGTCTTTCCATGCCAAACACAATTGAAATGGTTATGTTAACTATTGCAGCTCTTATTATTATTTTCTGTAAACCAAATGTAGAAAGCATTGTGTCTGGTAACGTCTTTAAAGCGGGGGCAACAGCAGTTGTTGCTATTTTCGGTATCGCTTGGATGGGAGATACTTTCTTTAACGGAAACTTAAATATGATTCAAGGATCAATTCAGCACTTAGTGACTAGTGCACCATGGCTATTTGCTATCGCATTATTCATTCTATCTATTTTACTGTATAGCCAAGCAGCAACAGTTCGTGCTTTAATTCCACTTGGACTATCACTTGGTATTCCACCAGCTTTACTAATTGCAATGTTCCCTGCAGTAAATGGATACTTCTTCATTCCAAACTACGGGACAATCGTTGCTGCAATTAACTTTGACCGCACTGGTACAACAGGCATCGGTAAATATGTATTAAATCATAGCTTTATGATTCCGGGCCTAATTGCAACATTCACTTCTATTGGAATTGGAATGCTCTTAATTTCAATTATGTTTTAAATAAAAGTACAAACCTACAATTTTAAAGGGTTTGTGCTTTTTTAATCAAACGTTTGTTTAAATATTTTTAACCGTCCATTCTTCCATTATGTTCTTTACTATTTGTGTAAAGTCCTCTGGGAAAAGATGACCTAATCCTTTTCTCACAATTAATTTACAGTTCACATTATATTTCTCGAACATAGACATTACTTGAAGTGTGTTTTCATAAAATTGATCTTTATCTCCCGTGACAATATATCCTTTCACATTCGTTATATCATTCGATATAACGATACTTTCAATTGCCTCTACATCTCGAATAGCAGGTATAACCGCAATAAATTTTTGAGTCGCTAACATATTCTTTAACGCTAACTCTATTGCTATATTCCCCCCTTGAGAAGCTCCCGCGATGATGATATCTTCCAAGTTATATTTATTTGTAAAATCATTAAAATTTTTCATAACATCTTTTATAGCTATCTCATGATTATCCCAGCTATAAGAATTCATTCCATATATTTGTGAGGATTGAGAAAAACCTAACATATACTCATGTAGTATTTCTTCTTCACACCAATATGGTGCAAAATCATTTATGTTTGATCCTCTCCAATGTAAAGAAAATATACCTGCCTGCGCTTTTTCATTTCCATAAGTAAATAATTTTGACTGACTCATCATCTGATGCTCCTTCAAAATCTCTTCGCACTTTTTGACTATCGGCTTAAAATCTATTTTATCCTGTAATCCTTTTAAATCTTCATCATGCATGAGTGTATATGGGTTCCACCAAATTCCCCTTTGTATGGCTTCATTAAGAATAGCAATTGCCTCTTCATGCTTACCTTCCACTGAATATGCACAAGCTTGCCAAAAACTCGTTTTATCCATTCTTTCAGGAAACTCCCTTTTCGTTTCATCTATGCATCTATAAACGGCATCAAATTCCCCTTTTTCAAATAAACGAAACAACTCATTTTGCAACTCTACAAACCTATTCCGTTTCAAACAATCTCCTCCCTATTTCTAATTTTTAATATCAAAAACAAACAAAAAGCTATGTAGCGTTTTAATACTACATAGCTTTTTTCTACAAACTCTTACTTACTTCCTCTACTAGCTTCTTCGTACTCTCATACGCAGATTCCGCTAAACTAATCGCAGAAATAACAGAGACACCATCCGCACCGGCTTCTATAACCGAAGCGGTATTTTCAATCGTAATCCCACCAATGCCAACAATCGGTATTGTAATTCCTTGTTCTCTAAAATGAGCTAAACCTTTCGTTCCTTGCACAGCTTTCGTATCTTTTTTCGTACTCGTTGGGAAAATAGGGCCAACACCTAAATAATCAGCTCCGTTTTCAATTGCCCAGCGTGCTTCTTCAATTGTATGGGTAGATACACCAACAATTTTATCTCCCATTTTTTCACGAACAGAAGTAATTCCTTCATCATCTTGTCCAACATGCACGCCATCTGCATCTAACTCAAGAGCTAGTTCCACATCATCATTTACGATGAATGGTACACCATACTCCTTACAAATTGCCTGTAGTTCTTTTGCGAAACAAATACGTTTCTCTCCCGTTAAAGCGCCTTCCCCCTTTTCACGAAATTGAAAAATTGTTATACCGCCTTCAAGTGCATCTCTCAATACTTGTAGTGGCTCCTTCGTACAATTGTTACTTCCCATAATAAAATATACCGATAGTAATCTAGACATTTCAGCCTTTGTAATACGCGGCATCTAGTTCCCCTCCTTACTGTATAAGCTCAATCTTCCCATACTTCTCAATATCATCTGAAGTTGTATTCGCTAACTGATTTAAAAATTCAATTTGGAAACTACCAGGTCCCTTTTCCACTGTCTTAGCAGCTGCCAGTTCCGCAGCTACACCATAAAAAGTTAATGCCGCTACTGCTGCATTTACATAATCCTTTTCTACTGCTACAAATGCTCCTATTACAGAAGTTAGTAAACAACCAGTTCCCGTAACTTTCGTTAAAATGGGATGACCATTTCGAATAAGAATAGTTCGCTCTCCGTCTGTAACAACGTCTTCTTCTCCAGTAATTACCGCAACTGTATTTAATTCATCCGCTGCCTGTTTTGCAATATTTACAACATTGCCATTTCCAGCACCGGCGTCTACCCCTTTAATTTCCCATCTTTCATTAATAACGTTCGCTATTTCAGCTGCATTTCCGCGGATAATCGCTAAATCGATTTCAGCCGGAATATGTCTCGCAACTTCTGTCCGATACGATGTTGCTCCTGCACCAACTGGATCAAACAATACTGGTACATTATTCACATTTGCTGATTTACCCGCAAGTAACATCGCTTCTACCTCTTCAGAACGAAGTGTACCCATATTTAATACAAGAGCTCCAGCAATACTAGCCATTTCTGCTACTTCTTCTTTTGCATACGCCATTACAGGCGATGCCCCTAATGCTAATAAACCGTTTGCTGTAAAATTCGTTACAACAACATTTGTAATATTATGAACGAGCGGATTAGACTCTCTTACCAAATCCACTACTTTACTAATTTCTTTCATATTCATCCTTTTCATCTCCTAACTATAGTGATGGGAGATACACAAAAAGGCACTTTGCGCGTACGCAAAGTGCCTGAACATGTGCTTTTACACTCTCCCTACGCTGGCATTATCCAACAGGTTCAAATGGTCAATGACGGACTAGTAGTCATACTCTCAGTTTGCATCCACAAACTCCCATGTGTTTATTATTCATCTACTTCAAAGTCTACTCTTATTCTAGTAAAATAACAAGTTCTTTCCTTTTATAGAATGATAGAGATCATAACTCTCCTGGTTCAACCATTTTTCGCCTTTATATAATAAAAATGAAATTCATTTACAATGTCAATGGATACCCTTTAAAATCTGACATTTATATAAATCTTTTATTTACATAAGTAAAACTCTCCCCAGTATATTTCATCACAAATAACTCAAACCTTCCGCGAGACTGAATAGAACAAAGATGTATGCTATATTTAACGTATGGAAATTTGAAAGGATGTTTTTAAATATGGCAAAAAGTATTGTAATTGCTGAAAAACCTTCTGTTGCACGTGATATCGCACGTGTACTGAAATGTGATAAAAAAGGGAACGGCTATCTTGAAGGTAGTAAATATATTGTTACTTGGGCTTTAGGTCATCTCGTTACATTAGCTGATCCAGAAAGCTATGATGTAAAATACAAACAGTGGAATTTAGAAGATTTACCAATGCTACCGGAGCGTTTAAAACTAACCGTTATTAAACAAACAGGAAAACAGTTTAACGCTGTAAAAAGTCAGCTTCTTAGAAAAGATGTAAATGAAATCATTATAGCTACTGACGCGGATTTATCTCTATAAAATATAATTGCACGTAAATCCTAAAACACCTTTCATCCCTGATTTAAAAATAATATCTGGTATTTTCCTTTAATGTACATAAATAATATTTTGCACACAAATATATATATTCTTTCTTGGATATGGATAAAGAAGAACAAGGGGTTATTATATCTCATGGTTAGAATTATATATTTAATATGGAAAAGATAGTTGAACTGTCTGAAATAACTATCTTAACAAAGAATTAATTAGCCTTGCTTTAATATAAGCAAAAGGAAATGTGCTAATAAACTCGAAAAGAAAAAAATAACACGCACTTAGCGTGTTATTCTAGATAACTACACTTTAAATTTTTACTCATTAAATATCGCACCATTTTTATGTAGATATTCTTTTATTTTCAAATTAACACCAGAAGAATTTACAAAATTACTTCCTTGAAAATCACCAAAATGATAATAACTATTTATTATTTCCTTTTTTGATATATCCACTGCAATTAGATACTCTCTAGTAATAAAATACATAATATAACCATTACTATCCAATTTTATTTCTTTATAAAAATCAAAAGTTTCTTCAGGTAAAAATTCACTTATATCCAATACATTTATTATCTCAAAATCATTAAAGTTTATTATTTGTACTTGCTTACGGTTTGCTACACAGAGAATTTCCCCATCTTTTGAAAAAGAAATTGAAGAAGCCTTGTCAATTTGCATTTCTTTAATAAAACGCCCTGAATCAATTTCAAAAACTCTTAACTTATTATCATCTGTCAATACAAATACATCTTTAAAAGGATGGAATAAAGCATTGTAATGATTTAAATTTGAAGGATCTTTCTTTTCATAAATCACTTTTTTATTTTTTTCCAAATCCCAGAGTATGAATGCATGAAAACCTGAACTAACTAGAAACTTTTCACTCGGACTTAAAGTAAGATTAGATACTCCGTAGAAGCATTGAAGTGTCTTAACTTCTTTTTTTTGTAATAAATCGTAAACATAAATAAATGAGTTATTACAACTGGTATACAATACATCAGAATTATTCGAAAAGACAAAATCACTTGTCCAAAGATTTCCTGAATCTTCCATATTTAAATTTATTTGTTTTGAAAAAGTATGTTGAACTACAATTTCAAGATTTTTACTATCCCGAATACTTAATTTTCCCCATTTAGAATGAGCAATTAATTTCCCATCTGGTGATAATCGAACATTCCAAGCGGTATCGCTAATTCTCTTAACAACGTTAAAGTTCTTTTTATTTACTAAAAGCAACTCTGCAGGAGAACCTACTACGATATTTTCATTTTTTTCATGTATATCAAGGGCATCTGTCTGAACAAAATTGAATTTTAAACCTTTTATTTTAGCATTTTTAAAAGAAGTGTTTTTATACTGGTCTACATCGTCATAAGGTACTCCTCCAAAATTAGCATTTTGTAAGTCTGAATTATCAAACAAAGTTCCAGCAAAATTACCAAATTCATTTTCTATATAGACCTCAGCTTGCTTAGGAAATGAAAAATTTCTTAATGATAAATTGGAAAGATCTTTATTTACAAAAAAGTCTTGCTGATTAGATAGTAATAATAAAATAATATTGTTAGTTAAGTAATTAACTTCTTCAAATGGTTTTCCTTTACACAATTCTAATAAAGATAATAATTTTACTTGTACCGCTTCCTCTTTTAAGGGGATTATATTTAAAATTAAATCTAATATTGCTCTTGAGAAAGGCATTTTACCAACAGTCTCAAAGAGCGATGAAACTTCTTCATGATTAAAATCCTTTAAAGGGGCTATTTCAATAAGGTTACCCTGTTCATCCGTAGTTGCGTTAAAGTAATTCTTCCAAGTATATGCTTTAGGTGTTTGATTAAAATCGACATTTGATTGACTTTGTGCGACCTCTAAGAAATCAAGAGAGAGCACTCCCATTTCTGCTGCAAATTTGTATGCAACAAAGAATTCTAAAAATGATTTATGAGCAGGTTTATAATTTCCATCCTCCTCATCAATTATAAGAATAGTCTGAGCTTGTAAATCATATCGCCAATAATCTATCTCAGCATCTTCTATTTTATGTCCAAATAAATGCCCTACCACCTTCGGAAATTCTTTATAATTAATTTTCAATTTATCATTTTTTAGCATTTCCCATGAAAGTTCACACAGAAAATATAGTTTATCAGCTAAAGAAGTAAATGTTCTTGTTTCTTTTATATCTCTTTGCATTTTTCTTTGGGTTGCATATAGATAAATTCTTGCCATATCGATTGGCTTATTTTGTTCAATTTCTTTTAACGCATCAAGAATTAATTCAACCATAATAGGACGACTTAGAAGGTCAACAATCTCTTTATTTTCCATTAAATTTAAAATGGTTTTTTCATCCGTAAAGAAAGATAGCAGTTTTTGTATTTGTTCTTTATCAAATTTTAATAATTCTAAGACTTCAAATTGCGGAGTTTTTCCAGTTAAATATTTTGTTGATTCTTTAAGCTCTGCATTTAAAAGTGAACGACCTTCTTTTATTTGAGGAAAGTGCTCATTCCTACAAGTAATAATAACTTTAGAATTTCCTTTAATTACAGTTGCAAGTTCCCAAAAATTATCAATCATTTTTTGTTTATTTACCTTATCTGCCATCTCATCGAATCCATCAAAAATAAGTAAAAGTTTCCCCATTTTATTTAATTGCATAAAAGCAGAGAAAACCCCTTTCATTTCTATCTTATGTACTCGAAAAAAGAAGTCAGAAATTAGCGTATCAACTTTAAGTGCCTTGGAATATTCCCTTAAAAAAATTAGAATTGGTATCCTTGGTCGAGGATGGTTTTTTGCCTTTGCTTCTTGATATCGCTTAATCATTTCCCAAGTATATTTCAAACAAAACCAAGATTTACCCGTACCAAACTCTCCTAAAATAGAAATATGTTCTTTTTGATGATCCTCTTGCCAGAAATCTATATATCCTTCTAGCCATCCATCTTCACCATTATAAATGTTTTTAGCTTCATATCTCTTCGTTTTAGGATGCAATTCCACTTTTTCACAAGCCAAGGAAATGTACCTTTTATCAATCCCTCTAGTATAGATTTCATTTTCAACCCAATCAAAATAGCTTGATAGATCAATAGTTTCTTCTATTAATTCGTCAAAGTTATAGCAAAAAACATTCATGCCACTTTTACTTTCTGTAAGTGCCTTTGCCGCCTTACTAACTTTTGAATTCGTAACAATCCAACCTTCTTCACAATCGTGATATTGTACTAACTCTTCCATTTCCTTTACGTGGTTCACTTTAACTTCAGATACTAATCCATAAATTAATACATTTACGGTTCTTCTTCTTTCAGTAATTCTTATTATAAAATTAAAATAATCGTTATACTCCATATCCAATTTATCAAAGCTATACTCCAAAGCCTCGAACCATTCTTTTAAGTCATATTTGAATTTTCCTAAAAGACTAATTGGTGAAGATTCTAACATACCTGCTGGTGCAATTGATAAATAAGGTTTAATGTAGTTATGTAATTTATCAGGCACCTGTTCATTCATATAATCTTCAAAGTACCACTTTAGTAAGTTAACAAGTGCAACCTTTGTGATATTAACGTGCAAAGGTTCAATTATATCACTGTTACTATTTGGATCATGAGAAGCAGGATTTCCATGTGTTCTTATAGTCTCAAGGTATGATTTTACTTTTTCCCTTGCTCTTTTATCAGCTATAATTACTAACCCAGTTTTTGATGTTACAATTACATTTGATAAAGAGAACAAATTTAATTCTCTATTACTTCCTGGGTTTCCAAAACAATCTAATTTCCCTAAAATAATATTTTCACCCAGATTCTCCCCATAATGATTTAGAATAACAGCTTTACAAACTGCCTCAGCTGCTTTCCTTGAATTATTACATATATCTTCTAAAACAGTATCAGAAAATACTTGTACTACTTGCTTATTTAAATCAGAAACTTTTTGACAAAATTTTGGCTTTGTTAGCACCATTATTTCCTCCTTTTTTCAAAACGATTAACTATACCCATTAGCCAAAAGATAAAATTAAAGCCCTTATTTCTTAATGCTACCTAAATGTAATAGCAGTTAAACGTTAGCAAAGTTTTGCTATTTAGTTTAAGCAGAGTTACAGTGGTCAGTTTATCCTCCCTAACAATGGTATTATATTCCTTTATAAAAGAGAATGATATTCTTTAAAAATTTTACTAGCTACAGTATTAATATTTTTTCCTTTTCATTCCCAATTAAAAAGTTGTTCATCCACTGTTTTTCTTTCTGTCACAAAAATTAAATTTATATTAGAAATTAAGAAATTTAATCAAACTTCGTACATTTACTATAACCTTACTTTTTTCAGTTTTAATAACTTATTTGACGAATATTTATCTCCTTATCTACAAAGATTAAAGAAAAATTTAACCACTACAAACAAAAACCTATTGACTTTGTAAATAGAACTTAAGTAACCTGTGTATATAGTAAATAGATTTTCGAAGGAGGTACTATAATGAATTTAATTAATGTAGTTAGAAAAGCCGCCAAAGAATGTAAATTAACGGAAAAGGAGTTTATCAACGAAATTATAAACTACTACTTAATAAACTCTAAAAATACAATTGAATACTTAGATATCAGTAAGCAAAGGCTTTCTAATATGAAAAAACAAGGAAAATTATTAGAAGTTGAAAAAGGATTATATTTTAGAAGCGAAGTGGAAGAATTTAAATTAATTCAAAATGAAGTTAGAGAGAAGTACCATCACCAAAAAGTATATGATCTTTTTCCAGCTTATAAGGAAATTGGCGACACCTTAATAATAAATTTTTTAAGATTTTTTGATTGCGTTACAATGGTAAAACATAACTGTACAAATTCAATGTACAATAACCATTTAGAAAATGCCCTTACTGCAATTTTAAAATACGTTACATCGAATCAAGATGTCTTTATGTTAGAGCATGAAGGATTTGACTATGTAGAGGACAAGTTAGATATCCAGGAAAGTCAAATTAAAAAAAAATTTGATACGGAATTCTTCAAAGAATATCTTGAATCAAAAACCGCTTATATTTTGGGTGTTAATAAAATAGGGAATTTCAATGAAATTCTAAGTGCATTAAATAAAACAAGCTCTTCTAATAAATAATAAACAGCCAACTATATATAAAAGGAGAAATAAATAATGGATAAATTAAGTGAAAAATTAAAAAAGGATTTCGATGTAACCTTATTTGATACTAATTTAATGGCAGGTAAAATTTCAACTAAATTAGCCTTTAAAGATACCCATACAAATAATATAAAAAGAAATTTAAAATTGTTAGGTTTAAATGGTATTAAAACTAGCGCTGAAATTTTCGCTAAACAAAATAATTATGTATTACCTTTTATACAGATTGAAGAGGTTCAAATACTAGATGATAATCCGTACGGGTTTAAAATTATAGCACCTACTAGTCTTGTTTACTTTTTTGTATACAAACTACTTTATACCAATTAATACTTAAACTTAAAAGATATAGCGCACTTTTTAAAGCTATAAATCTATTTAACATATACATTAACTATTCTTATACTGCACCATCGATAAATTTAAAAAAACTAGAATACATTACTTCATAAACTGGATTTATTCCTATTTATAAAAATTATTAGTAGAGAAAGTTCTCAGATACATATCTAAAATAAATTTCTCAAAAAAATGATACAGCTACCTATGCTGTATCATTTTTTCTAAATAAATCTTACTTAAACTTCAAGTTTTTTAATGCTTCTGCGAACGGATTATTTAACGGTTCTTCCTCTTTTTTCTGTTGTTTCATATATTTTTGAACGTCGCGTTTATCAGCTTTGTTTCCAGATTCTTTTTTACGTCGCTCTTGGAATGTTGATAATTTTTCACGATAACCACATTTACACGCAAAGATTTGTCCTGCACCTTCACCACGTAATTCTAATTTTTTCTTACACTGAGGACAACGAGCGTTTGTTGTACGAGATACATTTTTACGATGACCACATTCACGGTCTTGGCAAACAAGCATCTTTCCTTTTTTACCGTTTACCTCTAACATTGGTTTACCGCAATCTGGACAAGACTTCGTTGAAATGTTGTCATGTTTATATTTTTTATCGCTCGATTTAATTTCAGAAACGATTTCTTTCGTATAGTTCTTCATTTCAGAAATGAATACTTCTTTTTTCAGTTTACCTTTTGCAATTGCTTCTAGCTTTTGTTCCCACTCACCAGTTAGTGTAGGTGATTTTAGCTCTTCTGGCACTAAATCAAGTAATTGGCGGCCTTTTGAAGTAATGTGAATATCTTTACCACGTTTTTCAATTAAGAATGAATTGAATAGCTTGTCGATAATATCAGCTCGTGTTGCTACAGTACCTAATCCACCAGTTGATTTTAACGTATCAGCGAGTTGTTTATTTTGCGTATCCATATATTTTGTAGGGTTTTCCATTGCTGAAAGTAAAGTCGCCTCGTTAAAACGTGCAGGTGCTTTCGTTTGACCTGATGTTTGCATAATTAACTTTACAGTTAATGTATCGCCTTTTTCAATGCGAGGTAAAAGTTGCTCTTTTACGTCATCAGTTACATCATCATCTTCAAAGCGATTTTCATATACTTCCTTCCAACCGGCATGTAAAATTGTTTTTCCGCGTGCAATGAACGTTTCATTGCCGACTTTTGTGCGTAACGTTAGTTGTTCGTACTCGAATGCCGGGAATAAAACAGCTAAGAAACGTTTTACAACTAAATCATAAATTTTACGTTCTTTATCTGTGAAAGCGGAGAAGTTAACGTATCCTTCTGTCGGAATAATTGCGTGATGATCACTTACTTTACTATCATCCACAAATGATTTATTAGCCTTGATAGGCTTTTGTAATACTTTATGTGCGAAGGGACGGTACTCTCCAACACCACATGCTTTTAGACGTTCTGGAAGTGTTCCAACGATATCAGATGAAATGTAACGTGAATCTGTACGAGGATACGTTAGCACTTTATGTTGTTCATATAACTTCTGCATAATGTTTAATGTTTCTTTAGCAGAGTAACCGAACTTTTTATTTGCATCACGTTGCAATTCAGTTAAATCGTAAAGACCAGGAGAGAATGACTTCTTCTGTTTCTTATCAATTTCCACAACAGTAGCATTTTGTTTATCTAGGTTCTTTACGATGCTATCAATTTTTTCTTTATTAAAGCTACGGCTATTACCGTTTGCATCTTGCCACGTAAGTTTTAACTTATTCATTGTTTGTGCTTCGATGCCGTAGTAAGTTTGTGCTTTGAAATTCTTTATTTCATCTTCACGACTAGCGATCATAGCAACAGTAGGGGTTTGTACACGACCGCAATTTAACTGGGCATTAAAGCGAGTTGTTAAAGCGCGAGTAGCATTAAGACCGATATACCAGTCAGCTTCTGAACGTGCAACCGCCGAAGCGTATAAATTGTCATATGCCTTGCCTGGTTTTAAATTTGCAAAACCATCTTTAATGGCTTTATCAGTAACAGATGAAATCCATAAACGCTTAATTGGTTTATTCACCTTTGCTTTTTCAATTATCCAGCGTGCAACTAACTCTCCTTCTCTTCCAGCATCTGTAGCCACAACCACCTCATTAACATCACTTCGAGTGAGTTGATGTTTCACAGCATTAAACTGTTTTCCCGTTTGTTTTATAACAACTAATTTCATACGTTCTGGAAGCATTGGAAGATCTTCAAGGTTCCATGTTTTATATTTATTGTCATAAACCTCAGGGTCTGCCAGTGTCACTAAATGCCCAAGAGCCCAAGTTACTATGTATTTGTCACCTTCTAAAAATCCATTTCCTTTTTTGGTACACTTTAATACTTTTGCTATATCACGTGCAACTGATGGTTTCTCAGCAATTACTACACTCTTTACCATTTTTTATTCAAACTCCTTTACTAACTATATACCGTTTAATATACCACAGTTTTCAAGAAGAACAGTAAGAACCACCTTCTATTTGGCACTCATAATTGACATAGCTTGTTTAAGGATCTCTACTTCTTGTCTTAATTTCTTATTCTCTCTATAAACCTCATTAAACTGCTTTGGAGTAACTATCACTTGCTGTTTTGAATAAAACTTAATCCATTTATAAATAGAGGTAGGAGATATTTTATATTCAATGCTTAAATCCGTAACAGATTTCCCTTCAACATGTTGCTTTACAATTTCTTTTTTAAGGCTTTCATCATATTTTTTATTTGTCATTACCTAATAACCCTTTCTAGTAAAAATTTTATCACTTAGATAGTTTATTATTGTATCACTACCGCCTTTTGATGACTATAGTCGGTCGATTAAAATGCCATTTTTCTTAGTTAATTAACTAAGAGGTGATGTCATGGAAATCCCAAAAGCTTTCGGTAAAGTGTTAAGAAAACATAGAAAAAAGGCTAATTTTTCACAAGAACAATTAGCCCTTCAATGTAATTTAGACAGAACTTATATCGGACTACTTGAACGTGCTCAAAGACAACCAAGCATATCTACCATATTCGTCATATGTAAGGTATTAAATATTGCTCCACATGAATTAATTAAAGAAATGGAAGAACTTATACTTACCCGATAATGAATGGGGATAAAGAGGCGATCTGACAAATGAAGATGTTCTAGGTAAATGTCTTAGTATCTTGAATAATAAGTAATTGATTAAATAAATATAACCCCTATCCTACAAATAAAAAGAGCAACATTATTTAGTTCCTTTTATTTGTATTTTTCCGGTTCAACTAATTAATTAAACTTAAACCCTGTATATGATTAAAAGTGGATAATCCCCTTCCAATATAGAGAACTTATTATAAAAGACTATCATTAAGGTTCAATTGAAATTCATGTCGAATCATTAATAAAAAATAATGATTCGACATGAATTTTTAATGGACAGCACAATTTTATTTTTAATGTCAAAAACATTTTAATAATTAACTTTAAAATAAAAAAACTTCCTCAAGCAAAGACCCGAGAAAGTAATACTTAATCTTCAGATGTAATTTTTTCAACCTGCCATAATTCTTTCAAATAATTTAAATATTCATATACCCTACTATCAGTAGGATTAATAAAGTATATATGATTAGCAATTCCTAAAAGATGCTTTAGATATTGATATTTATCTTTTTTTATAAATTCTAAGTGAGAATTTAATCCATATTTTTTGATAAAATAAATATTTTTTCTTAACTCTTTTCTCATTTCACAAGGTGCTTGTATTTTTTGATTAACAATAATACCTGTTACCTCTTGACGTTGATGTGGAAAACGGACTCTTGTTTTTTTATCATTAATACTAAATCCTTTAGACCTCAATACAGTAGTTACAAATTTGATAATCTCTCCTACTTGAAAATCTCCAGAAAAAGTTAAATCATCTGCATATCTTGTATAACGAATTTTTTTCTTTTTTAAAAAAGCTGATATACGCTTATCAATATCCTTCATTAATAAGTTGGACAAAGCAGGACTAGTAATAGCCCCCTGAGGCAATGACCCTTTTAAAGTACATAAATTGGTTAACAATGTCGCAACATCTTGGGAATATCCCAAGGAACTAAAGAAATTATAAACATCTATATGTCTAATAGATCCAAAGAAATCTTTAATATCTATAGTTAATACCATTTTTTGTCCTCTATGAAACCTTGCATTGTCTTTTAAAGAGACATTCTTTTTATAAGCTTTAGCAAATTCACTCGTCTTGCAAGAATATAACATTTCTTCCAATATCCATTTTTGTATAGATTTTAAATTGGGTAATGGCTCTGCAATATTCCTAAAACCACCATTTTTTTTAGGGATTTTAAAATACCTATAAAACCCTTTTTGAGAGTTAGATACTTTCAATAGATATTCAATATCATAACCTACAAGATACGAGAGGTGCATTTGATCATATATAATTGGAATTCCCTGTAAATGAAGCGAATGTGCTTTCTTGAGATTCTCCTCAATATACATGCTGTCATAACCTGCTTTAAGAGCAGATTCTGTAAAATTCCGCTTATATTTTTCCCAAATCATATTTATATCCCTCTCCAATTAAATTACAGGCTCTTACATCCATACACTTACCACTATCACGTCTCTATCCTCCACAATGAACATTTTGATACTCTTTTCGTCAAAATGTTCATTGTACACCGTGGCGCAAGCCTAAGGTTGTGTAATACATTTATATAGCGTCTCCCGACGCGTTAAATGTATTACACAGGGCTTGAAATTAAGTTCTTCTTAGCATGGTGACTCACCATACCTGGTTTTTTTTTTAAAAAAACCATAAGTCTAGTAGGTATTGATGTAAAAGACCTGAAATTGTTATACTACGGTAAGTATACCTTAAATTTATCCCATTTTTCAATCATATATTCATATTGAGGACTAATCCATTCTTCGGAATGCTTACGTTTTAATTCCTTATTTAATTCATTTATTTTTGTTTCACCTAAATCCGTTAACTTGAGATCCCCATATATATCTGTAACTAAACCATTCCTTTTGATATGACTTATATAGCCATAAACCATTGAAAAGCTTACCTCTGCATTGATAATTTCCTGAATATTCCCGTTGTTTTTTATCAACTGCAAAATTACAAGGATTAATCCTTTATCATTGTATTTCAACTAATTTCCTCCTCGCGGAAAAGGGGCCCTATTTCCTTTTTTGTCTAACCAATAAACAGGAAACGTATTATTCGGTGTTCTTACTAATGTAATCAAAGCTTCTGAACCTTTATAACCGAATTTATAATCATCATGAGGTGCCACAATTTCTTCAATGGATTTCATAATAGTCATTTTTGTTGCTAATTCATTCTCATGATAATAATCTGATAACGCCCTTTTTAATACTTTCCCTGAAAAAATATTGATTCCTTCTTTTCTAATTAAATCATAGCCACTAAATAAGGAAACCAGTGATACAATAATAATTTCCTGACTCTTTATACCTAAGCTTTGATAAAATTCATATGCAGATAAAGCTGTTTCACCCGTACCAATAAAATCATCAACTAAAAGTAATTTAACTTTGGGAGATTCATTTATTTTGTTAAGTTCCTTGGCTGTCAATTCATTCCTTACTTTAAAATCTATTTTCGAAACATCTTGATTGTATTTTATCTGGGGAGACTGGAATAAATATGCTACTAACGTTGAGCTCTTTATTTTATTTCTGTCTTCCTCAGGTACCAAAGGCATCACATATACAGTATTCAATTCTTTAAAGTCTTTTATTTTGGCTACAATTTGATTCAATGTTTGATTTATTAATTTAGTGTATTCATCAAAACTAACCTTTTGATATTTATATGTTAAATCAATTATAAATTCTTGTTGTTCCAAACTTAAACAATTTAACAATTCGCAAAAGCGATTAAATAAACTTGATTCATTGTGTTCTTCATCAATTTCCCAACCTTTTTCTTCAAACAGAGTACCTAACTTATTAAGTATGTTCACATTTATCTTTTTATATTTAAAGTTTTTTCTCATAATAAACACCTATCGATTTATATTATTAGCAAAATGAGGACATTAAAAAATGATTAGTTATGATTCTATAAAATTATATCACGTAAATCCCATAAAAAATAATAGGATTATCTCTTAATTAAAGAAGACCATAGTATCGCAATTATAGTCTTTATTCCCTCTCTTAAAACCTTAATCTCTTAGCAAAATAAATATTTCAATAAACTATTAAAGAAACAAAGAGAAGGCTCTCATCTCTAGTGTAAATACATGTTTTTAATAGTTTAAAATTGCTAGGAAGCATAAACCTATATTTTATGCAAAGCTATGCCTCATTTTTTAGTTTTATATCATCAACTGGCGTCCTCTAATATTATCTATAGACTTAATTTAGCTACCTTACCAATCTAAATTAAATAATTCATTAAGCTTTTCTATTTTTTTATCATTTACATCAATAGTATTTGAAATTGCTGATTCATTTTTGAAAACCTTATTAGGGTTATTTAATTCTAAAACTTGTGAAGTTTGATTTGGTAAAGTAATAACTTCCGCCTTCACATTAGCTTGTTTTAACTTATCTGATTGTCCGTATAGATGAGGAAAATAACTTTCAGCAACAATTTGATTATAAAGTGTCTCATAGTGAGTCTTTTGAACTGTCACTTTAGATAGTTGTTCTTTTAATTGCTCTATTTCTGACTTCATTTTTTGTGTAGCTTCTTCAAGTGTTACTAATTTTTTAGTATCTGTGTAAAGGTCACTAATAATGTTTAATAACTTCGCAATCTCATTTTTTAATTCTGTTGTGTTAGCACCATATTTTAAAAACAGTTCTTCAACGCTAGGAATCGTTATAATACCACTTTCATCCAGTTTCGGAATATGAACAGGAGAATTTAAATGATTTATAAATTCCTTCATTCGCCTACTCCATGTATTCCTTCCAATTCCAGTTTCTTTTTCTAATAATAACGACGTTAATTTTCGATTAGGCTGCTTATATTTAACCTCTAGAGCAATGTTCTTTAAATTCTCATCAGACCATTGTTGTGGTTTACCTCTTTTAGTTTTTACCATTCTTATCACCCGCAATATTAGCATCTATTTTCGATTTCAGTTCTATATAGTATTGTAACTTTTTGGCCGCTGACTTTCTTTCAGTTATATTTAAGTCATGACCGTATCTTTGTGGTAATCCAAATAAGCTTTCTAAAAGAGAAATAGACTCTTCAATTCGTTGTTTTAAATCTACAGAATGATTAGACAGCCATTTAATAGCTTCGTCTTTTTCATTTATACTAGGCGAAAAAATATATTTTGGACAAAACTCACAGAACTCAATACAAGTATCCGGAAAATTCTCTTTTAGTTCTGAACATAAACCATATTGAACTCTACCTATGTGTTTTTCGGTTATCTTCTCTTTCTCAACGTTAGATTTATGAACAATATATTTTTTCCACCCTATGATAGAATTGTCCATTCTATAACCAATCTCTGTTTCAAGCTTTAGTTGAGCTAGCCTATAGACATACGATTGTGCAAAATGCTTAACATGACTAAAGTAACCTTGCGTAATTTTTAGTTCACTATGTCCAGCTAGTGTAGCAATATTATGCATACTAAAACCTTGCAAGCACATATTGATGATAGCAAAGTGTCGAGTATCTCCCGCTTTCACGCGTTCTAAATTGTATCGTCCATATTTCTCTTCTACGATTATTTTATAGAATCTATCTTTTAAATCATTAAAATTTCGTAAGTTCATTATTGGATTCTGCTTTTTCCTTCTAACTTTATAATTTAAGCTAAACATTTCTGATGGAAAAAAATATTCTGAGTAAGGAAAATACATATTTACCTTGTCCCTTACTTCTATTAACAGTTGATATGTTTTTTGATCAATCACAACTGAATCATATTTTATAGAAAAATCAATGGTAGCAGACTTATTTTTTATTCGTGGAACCGAAATTGTATAGGGCTCATTTTTACTTTCATCATAAGATAGACAATTTTTTTAAGTTTCAGAAGTTCACTTGGACGCATAGGCAATGTATTAGTGAGTAACCACCAAACTAAGATTGGTATGTAACTTATAATTTCTTCTACAGAATTATTTTTAAAATAATGGTTGATAACGTCATCTAACTCAAGTACATCTTGAAAATCAGGTAAATCTCTGGAAGCTTTTGAATGTTTAGGCATACTAGAGCATATATTAAGAATTTCTTGATAATTATCAGCTCTATAAAAATCAATAAAATTAGACGTAACACTAACCATGTGATAACCAAGATATTTATATTTTTCAATACTTTCAGCTAATATGCCCTTTAATTGAACTAAACTTTCGAAACCTTGAGATCCAAGTATAACTTTTCGTAATGTAGATAACTCATCATAAGTAGTTTTGGGTGTTTTTCCAGATATAATTCTAAGTAAAATAAAATATTTTAGATGTTCATTGATTTGTGGATAGCTAATTAAATCAAATTTCATTTGCAAATTTAATTGTGATAAAGGATCATAAACAAACCACAGGTTGTCTTCAAAAGATTTATTTTTTATAACCGTATTTTCAACTAAACCATCAAATATCTGTTTATAATCTTTTAATAACAAGTCATCTTTAGAAATTTGTTGAATGGACTCTATTTTATAAAAATGTGATTCATTTAAAATTTTTCTAATCTCCATAGTTAGCTCCTGGTAAATAGATTTTGTAAGCATATTGTTTTAACAAATCATTGACTTGATTCACATCTACATAAGCTTTTACATAACTTTTGCCGAAAGTGTTATTAGCTTCACTCAGTACCAATAAACATTGCAGTAGAAAGCGACTTTTCCTTTTTAAAAGATTTTCATTGTCACTTTCCTGTATTGAAGTTAAAAGTCTTAGAAGTTCCTGATTTAATTGAATTAGAATCAAATTTTGCGGAAGAACATATTCACAATACATACAATTCATTAAAGCTGGATAAGCACAATTTGGGAATACTAAACACTGTGCATGTTCAATTTTAGACGGCATAGAATGGGTTGATAATTCCGAAAATAAGTCATGTAATTGCTGTTTATTTAAGCGCATAACTTGATGTATAACTTTTAACCTCTTTTCATAGATTGCATTCATTACTTTCACAACCGAATCATTATCAGTCTCCTCTATACTGGCAGGGGTTAAATAATTAGAAACATAAGCAGCGATTGATTCAGTTTCTTTAAGAGAGATGTGTTCTTTTATTTCTTCAATAATAGTGGTTCTATCTTCTAGATTTAGGGTTTTATAGTTATCAGTATACGTAAATCTTAATAATTGATCATATAGCCATCCAAAATTTCCTCTTCGAAAAATATTTATGGCAACTCTTCCAATAGAGCCATCTTTATTCATAAGCTGTATATAAGTTTTTGTGGTATCTTCATTTTTATGTGATCTTGCATTTTGAGCTAAAGTCAGTGCTAACTCAGAATCAAAAGCATCCCCTTCAGTTACAGATCCATATAAATATGTTGCTAAAGAGCGATTCATTATTAAACTACTAAATCTAAATCCCTCAAATTTTTTATAATCGTTAAAAAATTTTAATTGAGTCATACCACCTTGAGTTTTAATTTTGCGATACTTCCCCTCAATAAAGGTTTCTAACTGACATGTTTTATTTTCTCTTAATCGCTCGGATAAAACTAACGCGTAAGCTAGTGGCATCTCTAGGTTCGAGGGCACTAAGAAAGTAAGTAGCTCACCTGTTTTAGATGCACGCTTATTTCTAAAGGAAAGATACAAAGTCTTAATTACTATTTGAACTTGATACTCATTCAATTTAAAGTTATTACTGTGAAAATCTGCTTCCCGAATATCAAGTTCTTTTAAATTTAAGCTAGGTGTGTTGAGAACCAAATCACTTCCTCGTATAAAATCACAGCATAGTAAAGTAACATATACCCACATATTTGCATACGATCTGCTATTAAGGCTTTTTTCGATATGAAGTTCTATATTTTGTACATGCTTATATATTTGATTAAAAGTTGAAGCCGAATAAATTTCCTGTTCTTTACGTTTAGACTTTTGAACAGCTAACAATTTATTCTTTAAAGGCATATTTTTTTGATCAAATACGTATGATAGAAACCGAGTAAATAGTAATTTTTCCTTCGAAGTAAGCAAACCTTCTTTTAAAAACAATTGATTTAATTCCTCTATATCAACTTTGAAGATTTCCCTAGATAAGTTCCTTTGGAGTTTGTTATGAAAATTAATAAATTGACCAATAGTAGCTTGTTTATAAACTGTAGAGCCTGTACATTTATTAAAATAAACTTGTGAATATGTTATAAAAAGCGTTCGAGTATCCATAAACAAAGTATTTTGTTCTGTTTCGTTAGATATTTTTTTTATCGCATATTCACAGTCAATCTCAACAAAATTATCACGTTCTTGGAGAAACTGTTTGTATTTTATCAGCTCTTCCTTGGATATAAAAACTTGCCCATTTATTTTTTCCACATTCACTTCATGCCTGGATTGTTTTGAATAAATGCTATTTTGAATAGAAGCCATACTCCTACCAAGAATCTCCGAAGCTTCTTTAATTGAATAATAATCTTTATTCAATTGAGCCATAACCCTTCAACTTCCTTTCAATAAGATTAGGAATGTATTCCTCATGCATATTATCTAATTTTCCTTCAATTTTTTTATGCATTCGTGGTGTTGAGACCATATAAGAAAGGGCAGATTCTAAACTAGAATCACCTCGTAAATGTGCAATTTCATAAGGGTTTTGTGCTTCATTTGCAATGAGGTTTGTAAATGTTCCCCGTCCTATATGCGTAGACCATTTAATACTTTTTAAATGCTGAGCTACTAAGCGGTGTTCAATTTCATTTGAGGTTTCTAAGGTGGATATTAATTTAATTTTGCATTTGTCGAAGTACTGTCTATAACTTCTACCTGACATCGGCTGCTCATTGGTGTTTAAAAACAAAGCATTAGTTTGTTTAGAAGAGTATAGCTTTAAATGCTGTCGAATCAACGTAGTTCCCCAACCATTCACATCTAATGCTACCTGGGATCGTGTCTTTTTTACTGAGGCATGCTCTTTTAAATCTGTTCTGAAATTTTGATTTTCTATTTTTAATATAATTTCTTTATTTGCTAGAGATTTTGATATTTGTGTACGTTTTAAATTAACTACTTCTGAAACTCGTAGCCCTCCGAATATTTGTAGATATATTCCTAAAGCGATTCTGGGAGTATGTGTAGAGGCAATCTCTAAGAATAATGGTATATATTCAAAAGGTAAAATGTGTTCAATTTCTTTGATTTTCTTTTGTGGATAAACCACTGTAAAAGGAGATTTATAATATAACGTATTGTATTCGTTTTTTTCTTGTTTAAAATCAGTTAAACTAAATTTTGAAAATAGTAATTTATTTATTCCCCAAGTATAGAAGTTCACTAAGGTCCTTTCAGCGTCTTTAACAGTATCTTGAGAAACCTTATTGGTACCCAACCAATTTAAGTATGCAGAGCCATGTGAGATAGTCAATTCTGCTAAATTTTTGATTTTCAAACTTGGATAATATTTTATTAAGTAGTTTAAAAACTTCACTATATTTGTAGCATGCTTTTTCTGAGTATTAAATGACTTATAACCCCATTTTTCAATAATAAAATTGCTAAGGTGATGAATTACATATGTGTCCTTTTTGATGTTTTTAAGAGCAATTAATGAAATATGTTTTTTCTCTTTAACTGTTTGGCTTTCTTCAATTACATAATCAATCCAAACTGGTTGTGTTATAAATTTAAAATTTTCATTTACACTTTTTACTGAGATTAATTCCCCCACTAACTCTCCCCCTTTTTTAATTATGTGCAATGAATTTTAAAGTTTATCCTCCCCTATACCCTTATGAAATTAATAATGAAGCACCTTTTATGTTCTTGAATATTGAGTATATTATTATTGTACATCATTATGGAGATAAGCCGGTCGTGAGGGAGAGTTGGTCGCACGCTGGATTATCGATAAAGTTAAAATGCAGAAACCAATTAAACGTCTATGGATTTCATCTGTTACCGATAAAGCAATTAAAGATGGCTTCGCAAATTTAAAACCAGGAAAAGCATATGATAATCTATACGCTTCTGCTGTCGCACGTTCAGAGGCTGACTGGTATATCGGCCTTAATGCGACTCGAGCATTAACTACTCGCTTTAATGCTCAACTAAATTGTGGTCGTGTCCAAACACCTACTGTAGCCATGATTGCAAGCCGTGAAGATGAAATCAAACATTTCAAAGCTCAAACTTACTATGGTATCGAAGCTCAAACAGCTGAGAGATTAAAACTAACTTGGCAAGATACAAAAGGAAATAGTCGCAGCTTCAATAAAGAAAAAATCGATGCACTTGTGAACAAAATCAGTAAGCAAAATGCTACTGTTGTAGACATTGATAAAAAACAAAAGAAATCGTTCGCTCCTGGTCTTTACGATTTAACTGAGCTACAACGTGATGCGAATAAAATATTTGGTTACTCTGCGAAAGAAACATTAAACATTATGCAAAAATTATATGAACAGCATAAAGTTTTAACGTACCCTCGTACAGATTCACGCTATATTTCATCTGATATTGTCGGAACACTTCCAGAGCGTCTGAAAGCTTGCGGAGTTGGAGAATACCGTCCTTTAGCACATAAAGTATTGCAGAAACCTGTAAAATCTAATAAATCATTTGTTGATGATAGTAAAGTAAGTGATCATCACGCGATTATTCCAACAGAGAGCTATGTAAATTTCTCAGCTTTCACAGATAAAGAACGTAAAATTTATGACTTAGTTGTAAAACGTTTCTTAGCTGTTTTATTCCCAGCCTTTAAATATGAACAACTAACATTGCGCACGAAAATTGGTGATGAAACGTTCATCGCACGAGGAAAAACGATTTTACATGCTGGCTGGAAAGAAGTTTATGAAAATCGCTTTGAAGATGATGATGCAATCGATGATGTAAAAGAACAAATCTTACCTCGCATCGAAAAAGGCGATACATTAAACATAAAACTAATTGTCCAAACATCAGGTCAAACAAAAGCACCTGCACGCTTTAATGAAGCAACATTACTTTCAGCGATGGAAAATCCAACAAAATACATGGATACGCAAAACAAACAACTTGCTGACACGTTAAAGTCAACTGGTGGATTAGGTACTGTAGCAACGCGTGCTGATATTATCGACAAGTTATTCAATTCGTTCTTACTTGAAAAACGTGGTAAAGATATTCATATTACTTCAAAAGGCCGTCAGTTACTTGATTTAGTGCCAGAAGAACTGAAATCTCCTACACTAACTGGTGAATGGGAGCAAAAGTTAGAAGCTATCGCTAAAGGAAAATTAAAGAAAGAAGTATTCATTTCAGAAATGAAGAACTATACGAAAGAAATTGTTGCTGAAATTAAATCGAGTGATAAAAAATATAAACATGATAATATTTCAACGAAGTCTTGTCCAGACTGTGGTAAACCGATGTTAGAAGTAAACGGCAAAAAAGGTAAAATGCTCGTTTGCCAAGACCGTGAATGTGGTCATCGTAAAAATGTATCCCGCACTACAAACGCACGATGTCCTCAGTGTAAAAAGAAACTAGAACTCCGTGGCGAAGGAGCGGGCCAAATTTTCGCATGTAAATGTGGCTATCGCGAGAAGCTTTCTACATTCCAAGAGAGACGTAAAAAGGAATCTGGAAACAAAGCTGATAAACGTGACGTCCAAAAATATATGAAACAACAGAACAAAGAGGAAGAACCATTAAACAATCCATTCGCAGAAGCATTAAAGAAATTAAAATTTGATTAAACAAAAAGGTTCCTACCACTAGCGGTAGGAACCTTTTATTTTTAATGAATAATTTTACTTCCTTTTGCGTTCTCAACGAATTTTTCACTTGATTTATTAATTGGTGTTTTCAGTAATAACGCCGCAATAATCATAACTACTACGAAAACACTTAACACAAGTAAATCTCTTATTACTATATCCCAAAGCATTCCACCTACTGTTTCACGAATTGCACTAATTGCATATGTGAATGGTAAGAACGGATAAATCGCTTGGAAGAATGGTGGTGTCATTTGAATTGGGAACGTACCACCCGATCCTGCTACTTGAAGCACCAGTAAAATGATTGCCATCGATTTCCCAACGTTTCCGAAAATAGAAACAAGTGAGTACACGATACAAACAAATACTCCGCCAATAAATAAACTAAATAACACAAACCAGAATTTATCGACTACGTACGTACCGAGTAAGAATATATCCCCCATTGATACGATAAATGCCTGCGAAAGACCTATCGTTAAGAATGTTAATAAACGTCCAAAGTATATTTCATGGCTCTTATAATTAGCGCCCTCTTCATGCACTTCTACCGTTAATAACGAAACCATTAATAGTGCGCCTACCCATAACGCAAGCACTGTGTAGAATGGTGACATTGCTGAACCGTAGTTCGGCATCGCAAATAACTTATTCTCTTTCAAATTTACTGGATTCGCGAAGTAATCACTTTGCTTTTCAACATCATTTTTCAATAAGCGTATGATGTCTTTTATATCCTCTTCTGATTCAAAATCACGAATTTTATTTGCTAAGTCTTTAATCTTTTTCTCAGTCTCCGGCATTTCAGCTTTAATATCTGCTAATTTCTTTTTACCGTCTACTAAGCCTTTTGATGAATCTTCTAGTAATTTTTTAACATCTGGAAGCTTTTTGTCTGCCTCTTTTAAAATTTGAGATGTATTTTTAGACATCTCTTTTGTACGAGCAATAGCCGCATTGAAATTTGGAGTAATTTCAGAATCATATTTAGCCAAAATATCGCCTAATTGTGCTGAAACATTTTTAGATACTTCATTAATACTTTCAATAACATCTGCTGCTGGTTTTTGACCTTTATTAATAGCGTCAATTCCTTTATCAGTTAAATCCATTCCTTTTTGCAAACCATCTTTTGCTTTATTTAACTTAGCAATTGTACCATTAAGGTTTTTATCACTATTCACATCAGCTAAAACTTTATTTGTACTTTCCAGAACTGGAATCATGTCATTAACTAAATTCCAACTTGCTTTAAACTGCCCATTTAAATCATTTAAGGCTACTTTTGTAGAATCTAATCCATTAACACCTTTATTACTTAGGTCTTCTCTTGCTTTTTCGAGCTCTGTTTTTATCCTGCCGTAATCATTTACAGCCTTATCATATTTTTCTCTACCGTTGTTTAATACCTCATTAGCTTTGTTTATATCTTGATTTAAATTTCCTCTTAGTTGCTGAGCATCTTCTTTTACATTTTCAGCCTTGGTTTTCAATTGTTCAGCTGTGCTTACTGCTTTTTCAAAATCAGCTACAAATGTTGCATTATAATCCTTTTCAGCTTGATTTACTAAATTATTTACTGCATCTAATTTTTGATTTACAGCATCTCGCACATCTTGTTTAACTTCTTGCCCGGAACTAATTAAATCCCCTACATGCTTAACTCTATTGTTAGCATCTACCATAGAATTTTTAAGCACTGTTAAACTTTCCACTCTGTTTCCAAAGAACTGTTTACCGAAATCCGTTGAAGCTTTTTCCTTAAAAGCTGTAAAGAAATCAATTAAATATGAAACACTATCGATACGCTCTTGGAGAAGCTTCGAAGCATCCTGTACATTTTTCTGTGCTACAGCTGGATCTACACCTTTATTTTGAAGCCCATCCATCACACTTTTTACATATGCCGTCCCAACACGAGTAGAATTAAAAACATTGTTTACAGTTTGATTAATGTTATTAGCAATATTTTTATATCCCTCACCATTCACTTGCGGTAATGCTGGAATTTCCGGTATTTGTGGGATATTTACAACAGGTAACTCTGGTAATTGTGCTGGATCTGGCAGTGTCAGATTAAAATCAAATGCCGGATTTTTTAAGTAATCCGTAATTTTCGCTGCAGCATCCAATCCCTGCTTCATTACCGTTAAATTATTTTTAATAGTTTCCGGAGCACGATTCAGTGTTTCATCATTTCTCGCAAAGAATTTATCTAAATTCCCTAACGCTTCTTGCCCATCATTCATAACACTTTCTACAACTGGCAACTCTTTTTGCGCTACTTTTACAACATCTTCTGCTCGAGTTGCATCATCTAATGCCTTATCCATAAGTGTATTCATTTCTGGGAACTGCGCTTCTAACTTAAATACAAGATCTTTTACCTTTTCGATACTTGGTAAGTTTGTTTCTAAATCGATTCCAAGATCATTGAAAATTTTAAAAATCTCACCGTTTGCTGTTTTAACAAAGTTTTTACTAACCTCTTCTGTAAGACCCGATGCACCTTTAGCTGTAATCTTCGGTGCAATGGCATTCACCTTTTCATTTACATAATAATCAATTTCTGGTTTCTGTGGATTTTCATTCAAGACTGTTGCAATCTTTTCAGAAAAATCTTTTGGAATAGTAATACTTGCGGAATAATCTCCACGCTCTACTCCATAAATTGCTTGCTTTTCATCAACAAACTTCCACCCGAAATTTTTATCCTTCTTAAGTGAATCTACAATTTCTTCCCCGATGTTAATATCTTTCCCTCTTAAATTTGATCCAACATCTTGGTTAGAAACTGCAATCTGGATTCCTTTCGTATTTCCGTAAGGATCCCAAGAAGCTTTAATGTTAAACCATGCATATAACGATGGTAAAATCATTAACCCTAAAACAATAACAATTGCAGCCCAATGTTTGGCTACATTCCGTAAATCTGTCTTATAAATACGCCAAATTTGTTTCATAAAAGTTATCACCTAATTATATATTTTTCCTTCTTTAGAAAATGATACATACATTTTGCAATTATATCACTTTCTACATCGTGGATTAACCGAAAACGCACTATTTTTTCCATTAAATATTTCACCTACTTCATTATATAACGAAGTAGAAAAAGTATGCATACAAAATGACCAAATTAGTTTTACATTCAATAATAACAAATATATAGGAAATGTCATAAAAAATACAAGTATTTTCTCTTGGAAATACTTGTATTCATCAAAAAAATCCTCACAGCTTTTCATTATCTGTGAGGATTTCTTCTATTATATATCTAATTGTACCTCTACACCGAAATGATCTGAAATTACATTTCGATTTGTACCATTAAAAATAACTTTTGAAGAACTAACCGTTTTACTTTGATTACTTAATATTAAGTCGATTCTTAAGTTTTGTTTATTTTCATCCCAACCAGCAATCTCACCTTGGACAGTTGTTCCTTCATCCTTCTCCATTGCTAGTTCATATGTGTCGTATAAGCCTTTTTGCATAATGTACTCATAACCCTCTCCTTGCAAACGAGCATTGTTATTAAAATCACCCATTAAGAAGGAAAGTCCATTGCTATTTACACGCTCCATTAAACGATTAACTTGATCTTTGAATGATTCTTCTTCATCATTCCACCAGCCAAGATGGCAAGAATAAAACGTTATATTCTTATCATTATAAGCAATTGTTGCACTTACAATTTTGCGTGTTTTCCAATACGTTGTATCCTTATTTTCTGAGACAAAGAACGTATCTTCCTTTACAATGTTGTGCTTTGTTATAATTGCTAATCCTTCCTCGTACACATCATATCCAATATGAGAGAAATCCCAAATAATATTGTATTCTTTTACATTTAATGCTCTTAACTCTTCTAGCAGTAAAAGCCCAAAATTATCTTTTTTCTTGTTACCGCATACATTTTCAGCTTGTATAGACTGACTTACTTCTTGCAATGCGATTACATCATAATCTTCTTCTTGAATTACTTTAGCAAGATACTTTATTTTTTCAATTTGATTCTCTTCTTGCCAAGAGTGACAATTTAAAGTTAGCAATTTCATATTATTACGCACCTAACATATCTTGAATGTCTGACTTTAATACGTCAGCTTTCGGGCCATATACTGCTTGTACACCTTTATCTTTTACGATAAGTCCTAAAGCACCATTTTGTTTCCATTGTGCTTCTGGTGCAACAACATCTAAATCTTTTACTGTCACACGTAAGCGTGTCATACAAGCATCTACGTCAGCAATATTTTCTTTTCCACCTAATAAATCGATAACTTTTGTTGCTAATGAACCATCTTGTACGTTTCCTGTTCCTTCTGATGACTCATCTTCATTATCAATATAGTTACCCGCACGACCTGGTGTTGGTAAATTGAACTTTTTAATTAAGAAGTTGAATAATGTAAAATTAAGACCGAAGAACACTAATGAAACGATAACGAAATTGATTAAATCTCTTGTTAAACCTGCGTTAACCATCATTGGTGTACGAGTAATTAACTCAATAAATCCAAATGCATGAACACGTAAATGAATTAAATCTGCTAATGCGAATGCAAGTCCTGTTGTAATTGCATATACAACATATAATACTGGTGCAATAAACATGAACATGAATTCAATTGGTTCTGTAACACCTGTTAAGAATACTGCTAATGCTGCTGATAAGAACATTGGTTTATATTTTGCACGCTTATCTTTATCTACGTTACGGAACATCGCGAATGCGATACCCATTAAAGCTGCTGATGAACCAATAACTTGTCCCGCTTTGAAGCGAGCTGGTACAACATTATTTAATAAATCGTTATATGCTTTCGTATCTCCACTTGCTAATAAGTTATTTAAGTCTGTAATCCATGCAAGCCACAATGGATCTTGTCCTGCTACGATTTGTCCAACTTTTGAGCCAGTTAACATCGTGTATGTTCCGCCTAGCTCTGTGTAGTTCATCGGAATCGTTAACATATGATGTAATCCAAATGGTAATAATAAACGTTCTAATGTTCCATATACAAATGGCGCAACAACTGGCGCACTATCTTTAGATGCTGCAATCCAACGACCAAATTCATTTAATCCACTTTGGATAAATGGCCATAAAAGTGATAATACAATCGCAGTGACTGTAGACCAAACAATTACAACGAACGGTACGAATCGTTTTCCATTAAAGAATGCTAATGCCTGTGGCAGTTTATTATAGTTATAATACTTGTTATATAAAGTAGCCCCTAAGAAACCTGTGATAATCCCTACGAAAACTCCCATGTTTAATGCTGGTGCACCAAGTACAGAAGTAAAGTAATCTTTTACAACTAAATCTCCTGCTAATACTGAAGAAACTGTCGCTTTTGAATCCGCTAACATTTGAGCGTTTACGCCAAATATAGCTCCTGTAATTCTATTGGTTAAGACGAATGCTAATAGTGCTGCAAATGCACCACCTGCGCGATCCTTCGCCCAAGATCCCCCAATTGCTACTGCGAATAAAATGTGTAGATTTGTAATAATTGCCCAACCGATGTCTTCCATTACGCGAGCAATTGTATGAACTGCGTTAATATCCCCAGCAGACATCCCAATTAACTTCCCGATGGAAATCATTAAGCCCGCTGCTGGCATTACAGCTACAACAACTAATAATGCCTTCCCGAACTTTTGCCAAAAATCAAAAGACGTAATTTTCATCTGTTCTTCCTCCCCTTTATTTATAACAACATAATGATTTAAATTATAATTTCTGTTTCTCTTATGAAAACGATTCCTTATATCCCTATTTTTTTATTGCGCAACCGTTTTCATAAATCTATTTTAATAAAAGCGTTTTCACATTGCAATAGAAATTTATTTTTTTTCATAAAAAAAGATGCTCAAAGAGCATCCTTTTTTATTATAAAATGCGATAAACCCTTGTTTCATAAGGTTTTAACGTGATTGAAGTTACTTGTTCATTTTCCGCAACTTCATAGTTATTTAAAAGCAAACGTTTGCGTTCTAGTGCAAATAAAGGCTCGTTATACACAGCTTCCTCTTTTGAGATATTACTAATTACAATGACTTTTTCATCCTGTAACGTACGTGTATACGCATAAATTTGTGGATCGTCCTCTAAAAGTAAATCGTACGTCCCATAATTCAATACATCGTGCTCTTTTTTCAAGGCAATCATTTTCTTATAGAAATTGAAAATAGACTTTTCGTCATTTTTTTGCTTTTCAACATTAATTTCTTTGTAATTTGGATTCATGCCAAACCAAGGTGTACTTGTTGTGAAACCAGCATTCATCTCATCGTTCCACTGCATAGGTGTACGTGAATTATCACGGCAAGAAGCCCATATAATTTCCATCATATCTTGATGTGATACACCTTCTGCAATTTTCTCTCGATATAAATTTTTAATTGCTACATCATCGTAATCTTCAATATTTGGTAACTGAACATTTGTCATACCAATTTCTTGTCCTTGATAAATAAACGGTGTGCCGTGCATAAAGAAATACATTGCCCCTAGAGCTGTTGCACTTTCACGCCAATATTGTTTATCATCTCCCCACGTTGAAACGATACGTGGCTTATCGTGATTCTCGATGTATAAAGCGTTCCAGCCTTTATTTTCTAATCCTTTTTGCCATTTCGTTAATACTTTTTTCAATCCTACAACATCAAGGTCTTTCTTCTTTTCTGCATCCCATAAGCTTAAATGTTCAAACTGGAATACCATATTGAATTTACCTTGTTCTTCTCCAACCCAAAGCTCAGCATCTTCAATCTTAACGCCATTAGCTTCACCAACAGTCATAATATCGTACTTAGAAAACGTATTTTCTTTTAACTCTTCTAATAAAGGTTGAATACCATCCACATTCATATGTTTATCAAAAGATGGTACATACTTTAGTTCTTTTGGATTTGGCATATCTTTGAAACCATCTTCTTTTTTAATATGACTAATTGCATCCACTCGGAAACCATCAATTCCTTTATCAAGCCACCAATTAACTGTATCGTATAACACTTCGCGGACTTCTTTATTCTCCCAGTTTAAATCCGGTTGTTTACGCGAGAATAAATGTAAATAATATTGCCCTGTTACTTCATCATATTCCCATGCTGAACCATTAAAAATACTTTCCCAGTTGTTTGGTTCCGCACCATCTTTACCATCATGCCAAATATACCAATCACGCTTCGGATTGTCTTTAGATGAACGAGACTCAATAAACCATGGATGTTCATCACTCGTATGATTAATAACTAAATCAATAATAAGCTTCATATCACGCTTATGAACTTCATCTAGTAAAGCATCAAAGTCTTCCATCGTACCAAACTCATCCATGATATCTTGATAATCACTAATGTCATAGCCATTATCATCATTAGGCGACTTATACATTGGACAAATCCAAATTACATCTATACCTAAATCTTTTAAATAATCCAGCTTTGCAATAATACCTTGTAAATCTCCAATACCATCACCATTTGAATCCATAAAGCTACGTGGATAAATTTGATAAGCGACAGCTTCTTTCCACCATGTCTTATTCATAATCATTCTCTCCTTTTGCATCCCATCGGAAATTTATGCAAACGTTTTCGTAACACTATCATAACAAAATATGAATAGTTTGCAACTGTTTTCATTGAACTCTATGTAGATTCCTTATTCTTAAGCTTTATTTATTTCTCGCAAAGATAAAATGAAACTTTAATCAGTAAGGTTTTTGTCCATTCCCCACTGATTATTAGCCCACACCAATCGTACTTTTACGAGCACCCCTATTTTCATCTAACTTCTTTACTTCAGCCAGATTTTGAGGTGGGAGTCTTACTGCTCACAACTAGCAGAATAAATCTAACACTTCTCTTCTTCTTGTCCATACGCGTTACACACACTCTTCATATACTAATACAAGCTCAGATTATTTCAGAAAGGAGATACAAATTGAAACAAACAAAATTAACTGGTCGTATCGTCGTTCCTTCAGATCCCGGGTATGACATAGCCCGAATGAATTTAAATTTAAGTATTCCAAAACTCCCTTGTATTATTGTTTTTTGTCAAAATAAAAATGATGTGTGTAACGCCTTAAAGTGGGCACGTGAGCATCATGTACCATTTCGCTTAAGAAGCGGGCGGCATAGCTATGAAAATTTCTCCCTTTTAAATCGAGGACTTATTATTGACGTGAGTGAAATGAAGAAAATTACGGTTAATACAGGGAAATTAACAGCAACAATTGAAGCAGGTGCAAATCTTGGCACCGTTTATAAAGAGCTTTGGAATTACGGTGTTACAATACCGGCTGGTACAAGTGCAAGCGTTGGAATTATTGGATTAACACTTGGCGGTGGCATCGGTATGCTTTCACGCTTATTTGGATTAACATGTGATCAATTACTAGAGGTCGAAATGGTACAAGCGTGTGGAAAATTTGGTGCAAAAATCATTCGTGCAAATGAACAAGAAAACCCTAACCTGTTTTGGGCATGCCGTGGTGGTGGTGGTGGAAATTTCGGAATTGTTACCTCCTTAACTTTTCGAGTCCATCCTATAAGAAGCGTATCAATTTTCTCACTTACATGGGAATGGAAAGACTTTATTGCTACATTCCAAGCGTGGCAAAACTGGGCACCTTATATAGATGAACGTCTCACTTCATCTATCGAATTATTCTCCAAACAACGAAATAAAATTGAAGTAAAAGGCGAATTTGTTGGCCCTCCCTCTGAACTCTATTCTCTATTATCTCCCCTACTTAAAATTGGTACCCCCTCTCTCTTTATAGATGAAGTTCCTTATATAAAGGCTGTTCAATTCTTTAATAGCGGTAATATCCCTGAAAATTTCAAGCGCTCTGGTTCCTATGTATATAAACCTATTCCCCTTAAAGGCATTCAAATCATGCAACATTTTCTTTCTCATGCCCCAAATAAAGATGCGAGTATTTGGCATCAATCACTCGTAGGTGCTGTTGAAAATATTCCACCTAATGACACAGCTTATTTTCATCGTAAAGCAATCATTGCTCAAGAATACATTACCTCTTGGAAATGCGATGATGAAGAAAATCGAAATATACGCTGGGTTAAAGATTTACGAGAAAGCTTAGATCCTTATACACTAGGTGACTATGTCAATTGGCCCGATATCGACATTAAAAATTGGCAAACTAGTTATTATGGCTCTAACTTTCAAAAATTACGTAAAGTGAAGACTATATATGACCCTTGCAATGTTTTTCGTTTTCAACAAAGCATTCCTCCTTTCCATACGTAAAAAGGAAGAACAGAATACTGTTCTTCCTTTTTACATCGAAAATCGTTCAATCGTTTGTTTCAAATCAGCCGCTTGCTTCGTCGCTTCTCCTGTTTGTTTTCTAATTTGCTGAACTTGATTATTTGTATACAAAAATGTAGTATCAATATTTTTTACCATACCTCTTAAATTTCCTAGCATCCTATTAAATGCAATACTTAAAGACTTAATTTCATTATCCGTCTTTGGCAATGGGGCATCTTCCCGAATATCACCCTCAGCCGCTTTCCTTGCAGCTTCTTCCAACTTACGAAGTGGTTTAATTAAAAAAATTGCTGCTCCATATGCTAAAATTCCAGACCATACTACACCTAATAACATAACGATAATATTATAAACAGTTCGACTTACATAAATTTAAAAATAATCATATATAACGTAAATAAAAAATAAGCTTGTTGAATATGTAATGAAAGCTAAAACTGTCGTAAATAGCATAAGCTGTATACGTAAACCAAAGGAAAATGTTTTCCTTTCTTTTTCCATCTCTTCTTTCCCCCTTATTTTAAGCAATATAAGTAATGCCTATATATTGTTATCCATACTTTCGCTATAGAAAGATATAAAGATTTTAAAAATCATAATTTCCTTGAATATCAAATCCCGCCAAAAAAATAAAGGATTCTGACAATTTATGACTAATAACAGAAATAAGGGGCAACATTTGTAAATATATTTTTGACTGGGGGTTTTGTATGATTCAAGTTCGAAATCTAGTAAAATCATTCGGTTCACTTGATGTTTTAAAAGGAATTGATTTAGAAGTAAAAGAAAAAGAAGTTGTTGTTTTAATCGGTGCCAGTGGTTCCGGCAAAAGTACATTACTTCGCTGTCTTAACTTTTTAGAAATGTACGATGAAGGTGAAATTCATTTACAAGGTGAACGAATTGATCCAAAGCATTCAAATTTAAACAAAGTCCGTGAAAATGTCGGTATGGTTTTTCAGCACTTTAACCTCTTTCCTCATATGACCTCACTAGAAAACATCACAGAAGCACCTATTCACGTAAAAAAATTAGAGACAGCAAATGCAAAAGAAATTGGAAACCAACTCCTACAAAAGGTTGGGCTACAAGATAAAGCAGATGTAACTCCCCACCTCCTTTCCGGTGGTCAAAAACAACGAATTGCGATTGCACGCGCTCTTGCCATGAATCCTAAAATTATGCTATTTGATGAACCTACCTCAGCTTTAGACCCTGAACTTGTTGGAGAAGTGTTGCAAGTTATGAAAGAACTTGCTGAAGAAGGAATGACAATGGTTATTGTTACTCATGAAATGAATTTCGCAAGAGATGTAGCTGACCGCGTCATCTTTATGGATGACGGGAAGATTGTGGAGGAAGCTCCTCCCGCGCAATTCTTTTCAGCTCCATCACATGAACGGGCCAAGCAATTTTTACGCAACGTTTTATAATGTAACTTCTGTTTCAATCGAAAAGAAATACAGTCATACGGTGCACAACTAATCATCCAAATAAAATATCTCGATAACATACTTAAAACCATCCGTATGATCAATATATAGGAGGGGTTTTATGAAAAGAAAACTATTAACTATTGTTGCGAGTATTACACTGTGTACATCCTTCATACTAGGAGCCTGTAGCAAGGAAAGCACTACTACCTCATCTAATGGTGAAAAAGAATTTCGTTATGCGATGAGTGGTTTATACAAACCTTTTAATTATAAAGAAAATGACGGAAAGCTTGTCGGTTTTGATGTAGAAATAGGTGACGCTCTCGCGAAAAAGATGGGAATGAAGCCAGTTCCTGTTACAAACCCTTGGGAAACATTAATTCAAGGTCTGCAATCGAAAAAGTATGATGTAATATTAGGAAGTATGGCTATTACAGAAGAGCGATTAAAAGCCGTGAATTTCTCAAATCCATATTATCGCTCTGGTGCACAAATTTTTGTAGCTAAAAAGAATACATCTATCTCTTCTCCAGAAGATTTGAAAGGTAAGAAGATTGGTGTTGTAAAAGCCAGTACCTTTAAAACTCTTGTTGCAAAACATACAGATCAAATTACAGAATATGATAGTGATATTACTGCACTTATGGACTTAGAACCTGGACGTGTTGATGCAGTAATCACTGATCAAATGGTTGGTCTTCGAATGATTAAAGAAGGGAAATCAAATATAAAAGAAGCTGGCAAACCATTAAACCTTGATGAAATGGGAATTGCTATTCGTAAAGATGATAAAGAAATGGTTGAGAAAGTAAATAAAGCTTTAGATGAAATTATCAAAGACGGCACGTATGAAAAAATTAGTAAAAAATGGTTTGGCCGTAATATTCTTGGAGAAGAGGAGAAAACGAAGTAAGTTAGCTATTCAAAGATTTCATAAATGATGCCCCACTTCCCATGTGGGGTATTTCATTCCCTACTAAAATCCATACAATATGAGGTGACACATATGTTTGAAATTTTTATTTCTACCTATCCCACACTCTTAAAGGCTACTATAGTCACATTACAATTAACACTAACATCCCTATTACTCGGTTCACTAATTGGATTACTATTCGCTTTTTTTCGAATCTCTAACAATAAAGTTCTAAATAGTATTGCTCATGTATACATCGCCATTATTCGTGGTACACCTTTAATTGTTCAAATTGCCATTCTCTATTTTGGGATTACATCCGTTGTTGTTTTTACCCCTTTTTGGGCAGGTGCAATTGCTTTAGCAATTCATAACGGTGCATATATTACTGAAATTTTCCGCGGATCAATTCAATCCGTCGACCGGGGACAATTAGAAGCTGCACGCTCTTTAGGTATGCCTTATCCTTTAGCGATGCGCCGAATTATATTACCACAAGCATTTCGCCTATCGCTTCCTCCTCTAGGGAACCAATTCATCATTGGATTAAAAGATTCTTCACTCGTTGCTTATGTAGGAATGTCCGAATTATGGGGGTCAGGTTTATCCATTGCCGCAGGTAACTTCCAACAATTAGATACATATATAATCGTTGGTGTATATTATCTCGCACTTGTTCTTCTATTCACTTACCTTGTTAATCTTTTAGAAAAACGACTACAACGAAAAGAAACTAACTCTATACAAACTACCAAAAAGAAAACCAAAGAAATGTCTCTTTAAACACCCCTAACAGGTTAAGGTCTATTTCCTTAACCTGTTTTCATTCTTTCTCCACACCTTTTTCTTCCATAATATTTTTCTATATATGAGAAATTTATTGTATTTCCACAGTCTACCTCTTTACACATCATAAAATTATCCATAATATAGTAAAGATAGATATGCACATCTAGACATCTTAAATAGTGCAAGGAGGTCACTATGCTTGATTTAATTTATAAAGATTGGCTAAAACAAAGATATCAAATTTATAACCTTCAGCAACTTACAAGTTATATAAATAACTTAACAAGCCTGGCTGAAACATTAGGATTCTATCAATTACAAAAAGATTTGCAACAATTATCTACAACCTTAAAAGATTCTAGCTCTGTCTACGACGTGGTCGAGCATATCACACAAATGATGCTTTCCTTTAAACAGAATGAGCAGTTACTTAAAGTTTGTGTAATTGGCACTAGCCCTGAGGTGCTCCAAAATGCCTCCATTCAAATTGTCGACAACATAAATAACGCTGATTGTGTTGTTGTATATAAAGAAATTATTCCGTCTCATTATATACAACAACCTATCATTTATTTTTATGAACATGCAGATGATGAACAAATCGTTCACCACGCAGCACAAGAAGTGTTACATGTAAAATTACCTTTGGAAACAATTCAAAAGAGATTACAAAAATATATGTCAGTATCTCGCCCAACCCCTCCATTATTAGTAGTAACCGCTGATGACTTATTAGCGAAATTTTTAAAAACTGAATATACAACTTTACTAAACGTATATCATTTCACTAGTGGAAAGCATTTTTTCACAGAAAAAGTCTATGAACAGTTTCCATTCTTCATACTAATTGTGGATTGGATGATGCCACAAATGGATGGCTTAGAACTTATTAATCGATTAAAGAGATTGTTGCCTAGTCGACATTTCCGAATTTTTATGACCTCTACTAAATCAACAGCCCACCATCTTGAAGAGGCGTTTAAAGCGGGAGCTGATGATTTTATTGAAAAGCCGTTTTCACCTTTAGAATTTAAAGTTCGTTTGGCGCATTTATTAGAAGGAAGGAATGAACGCTATTGATTATAGTTACGATTATCCAATCCATAGTTATCTTTTTAATATTTGCTATTCTTATAGCCTATATATATTTAATTTCACTAAAATTACATAGTAGAAATTTCAAAAGAAAAAATTATAAATGGAAAGAAGAAAACAGGAAATCTATATATGAGTTTATCATGTATAACAAATACCATGATTTCAAAATCGAACATACAGCAGATATTCACGCACTAGAATCTCTCTGTATTAAAGCCACGCAGCTCGTATCCGGGGTTGATGAAAAACAACGAATTCATCATTTATTACAAGTTTATTTGTTTCCTCATTATACAGATAAATTAGTACACGGCAACCATATAGAAAAACAAAATATATTAGATATTATTTCTTTCTTCAAAATAAAAGAATTTGAAAATGAGGTAAAGGAGATTTGCACTCAAACATCCGGATCTATCCAGCATCAGGCATTTACTACCTTAAGTACATTAAACACAAGGCAAGCAATTTTACTTGCCACAAGTGTTCAAGATTCAATTCCAATTACTATGATTGCATTAAGCATTTCTCAAACTGAAAATTTTTCAGTTTGGGTTGAGTTTTTCCACACATTACCCAAACAATTTCAATATGAAATTTTAAATGCGATTGGTACACGAGAAGAGAATACTTTCTATCCTTTTCTCGTTCAAAACTTAAAGAATGAAGATGAGGAAGTTATTATTCGCTCGTTACATGCTATTTCAAAGTTAATGCCTAAAGCAGAAACAAAAGAGCATATTGAACATTTATTCAAAAAAGAAAGTTGGCAAATTCACCTAATGCTTATTCGTGTAATAAGTCCCTTTAAAGATGAAACATATTTCCCTTATTTACTAAAACAAGCGGGGCATAAATCTTGGTGGGTACGTCGTGAAGTCCAACATGCAATTCAATATTATTCAAACTGGCAAGAAAAATATATTGAAATTGCCTTACATCACTCTGATCGTTTCGCACGTGAAAGTGCATTAGAGGCTTTAACACGAAAGGATGTGACAACACGTGCATTATCTTGATATATTTTTAAAAATTTCCCAATGGCTCTTCTTACTCTATATGGGCGTTGCTATCTTATTCTATACCGCTATATTTCTTATTTCTGCATTCACCTTAAGAAAAAGACGAGAACGTGATGAAAACAGGGAATTACTTCATTATTTACAGTCTGGTATTACTCGACCTGTTTCTATTATTGTTCCTGCCTATAATGAAGGAGTCACTATCGTATCAAGTGTCCAATCACTATTAACTTTAGAATACCCTGAGTTTGAGGTAATCGTTGTAAACGATGGATCAAATGATGACACTTTAGGGCAATTAAAAAATCATTTTCAACTATACGAAATTCAAAACGTGGTTAGGTTACAATTGGAAACAGAGACCATTCGAAAAATATATCGCTCATCTGTTAATAAACAAATTATCGTTGTCGATAAAGAAAACGGCGGCAAAGCGGATGCTTTAAATGCAGGTATCAATATTTCAAACTATCCGTACGTTTGTTCATTAGATGCCGACTCTCTCTTAGAACGTGATGCACTTATGAAAGCTATGAAACCAATTTATGAATCTCCAGAAAAAGTTATGGTAACTGGCGGAAGTGTTCGTATTGTGAATGGTTCTTACATACAAAATGGACAAATGATTGAAAATCGTCTTCCAAAACAACCTCTTGCTCTCATGCAAATTATTGAGTATTTGCGTGGATTCTTATTTGGCCGCTTAGCATGGAGCAAGTATAATATTCTTCCTATCATTTCTGGTGCATTCGGTATTTTCGATAAAGGAGAAGTTATTCGTATTGGAGGTTATCAACGAAAAACTGTCGGAGAAGATATGGAACTTGTCGTTCACCTCCATAAAAAGGCTTTACAAGATGGAGAAGAAAAGAAAATCATTTATAATCCAAACGCAATTTGCTGGACACAGGCTCCTGATGATTTAACAACCTTCCGCAAACAACGAAGTCGTTGGCACCGTGGTTTAGGTGAAACTTTATGGCGCCATAAAGATATTTTATTCCGTCCAAAATATAAAGCTTTCGGTATGATTGCAATGCCTTTTTATTTATTACTAGAATGGCTCGGTCCTATTATTGAAATACTTGGCTATTTACTACTACTGTATCATTTACTATTCGATGAGATTTTCACAGAATATGTATTTTTACTGTTAGCTGCTACCGTACTATACGGATCATTCCTATCTGTAGGAGTTGTTTTATTAGAAGAATGGAGTATGAAAAAGCAAAATAGTATAAAAGATTTCACACTCTTACTTCTCTGGTCCTTAACTGAATCATTTTGGTATCGTCCACTTACTGTTTGGTATCGATTTTTAGGGCTTTTCCAAAGTCTTTTCCGAATTAAAGGTTGGGGAAAAATGAAGCGTAAATCCCTTGAAAATCAATCTTCAGAACGTTTTTGGTGGCTTCGAAGGATTGCTTTCGTCCTTATTATTTTAACTGTTATTTTCGGTATAGATGCGACAAAGCATCGATTGCAATCAACATTCATAAAAAGCCCTGAAGATAATATTTCTTACGGGTTTAAAGCAGAGCGAAATAAGCAAACCCTTCAGCATTATACAGGAGGTAAATGGGAAGATTGGACAATTAAAGGCGTGAACCTCGGCATGGCAAAACCAGGTGCATTTCCAGGGGACGCTGCGATTACGAAAGCAGAATATAAAAAATGGTTGAAACAAATTAGCGAAATGGGTGCAAACACGATTCGTATTTATACCATTCACCCTCCTGCTTTTTATGAAGCTTTATTTGAATTTAACCAGCAAGCAAAACAACCTTTATATTTCTTCCATGGCGTATGGGTTGAAGAAGAACAGCTGTTAGAAACAAAAGATGCTTATCAATCAAAAAATGAACTCTTTAAAAATATCGAACGAACAGCCGATGTGATTCATGGTAATACAACAATCGCTGCTGAAAAAGGACATGCCTACGGTGAATATAATTACGATGTGTCACAATATTTAGCTGGTTGGATTCTGGGGATTGAATGGGATCCTGATATGGTCATCGAAACAAATAAAAAACATGCTGATAAAACTTCATTTAAGGGTAAATATTTCGAAGCAAAGAACGCCAGTCCATTTGAAATTTGGCTAGCTGAAGGAATGAATCATATCGCTCAATATTCTATTAGCAAATATGAAACCGCTCAGCCTATCGCTTTTTCTAACTGGGTTACAACAGATTTACTAGAACATCCTGCTGAACCGTTTGTTGGTGAAGATGCTGTATCAATAAATCCAAATCATATCTTTGCTAATAAAAATTATCCAAGTGGGGCGTTTGCATCTTATCATGTGTATCCTTATTATCCTGATTTCTTAAATTTTGATCCTGATAAAGCGAATTTTAAAGACCATCGCGGGCAATCAAATAGTTACGCTGCTTATTTAAAAGACTTGCATGACTCACATGAAATGCCTGTTGTTATTTCGGAATTTGGTATCCCTGGATCACGAGGTATTTCTCATAAAAATATACACGGAAAAGATCAAGGACATATGGATGAAGATGAACAAGGTAAACGTAATGCGGAGCTCTTCGAAGATATTATTCAAGCGAAATTGGCCGGCGGTATTGTATTCATTTGGCAAGATGAATGGTTTAAATTCTCTTGGAATACAACTAAATATGATAATCCGGAAGAGCGACCACATTGGAACAACGTACAAGTTCCTGAACAACATTTCGGTTTACTATCATTTGAATCACATACTATTAATGTCGATGGTGATACGAGTGATTGGAAAACAAAAACGGAAATTGGAGATAAGAATGGGTACAAAACTTTCGTAACACACGATGAGTCATATTTATACTTATCCATTGACCGTCCAAAAGCTAGACCTCTTGAAGAGGAACCTATTACAATTGGGATAAACATATTACCTGAACAAGGGAATAAAGAATTTAACGGCCTTTCTATGAAAGAAGGCGCTGACTTTAAAATTGATCTGCACGGCGGGCAATTTAATCAAGTACTCGTTGATTCTTACTATGATGTATTCTCTTATGAATTTGGTTTCCAACGAAATCTAGTTCCATATACAAAACCTGAAAAAAATAGTGGGCAATTCTCCCCTATTTATACAGCATTAAGTTTGCCAATTACATTACCACTTTCTCAGGAACAATTGCCATTTGAAAAATTTAATGTCGGAGCATTAACTATGGGGAATAGTAATCCAAATAGTGCGGATTACAACTCACTTGCAGATTTTTCTACTCCTGAAAAAGAAACAATTGAGGTCCGTATTCCTTGGATGGTATTAAATGCGAAAGCACCAAATATTAAAGAATTTATTGGTGATATTTATGCAAACGAAGAAATAGATGGTTTAACTACGAAACAAATTATTAACGCGATTGGCTTTACAGTTCAAATTGGAGCTGAAAACATTACAACTGCACAAGATGGAGAATATGCTATGTATAACTATTCAAAATGGGGTGATGTCGTTGAATACACATCACGACTCAAGAAGAGTTACTACTACATGCAAAAAGTATATCAAACTACAAAATAGCAAAAAGCAAGCTACTCTTCAGTAGCTTGCTTTTTCAAAATGTATACGTGTTTACTGATTTACTTTTTTAACACTCTCTTTTTCCTCTATATGATCCTCACGATATGAAATATTATGAGGGTCCAATCCATTTCCTAAAGAACCATAGAAATGCTCCCTATGCGGATCAACTAATTCACTTCCTTGATAATACACACGTGGTGTATTCCAAAGTGCTCCCAATGCTTTTGTCATCGGCATTTCGTGATAACGTTCCGGCCACATTTCTTTAATTTTCTCTTTTACTAACGGATAGTATTTAGAACTCATAGCAGGAAACAGATGATGTTCCGTATGGTATGAGAAATTGAAATGCAAAACATCTACCCAGCGCGGCACTGTTACTGATAAACAGTTTGCTAAAGGATCATTTACTGGAACAATTGGATTTAAGCGGTGATTCGTTGCGATATATGCCATTACAATAAAGTTAGCAATTAACAACGGAATCACGTATGCAAATAACCACTTTGCAGGTCCCATAATAAACAATAAACTAATCCAAACTGTCCAAGGCAAAAGAAGTTGTAGCCATACAGATTTTTGATTGGATGACTTAAATTCCTTTATAAAATGAAAGAACATTCGAGTCGAATGTAACGTAAATTGAATTGTTAGTGACAGAAAACTAAAGAATGAACGTACATGAAGAGGCATGCGATATACCCAACTCAAAAACTTACTCTTTTTAAGTTTCTCAAATGTTGGCCATGCATCTGGATCATTCTCTTCATGCTGTGTGTGAACATGATGCGTTGCATTATGCCACTTTCTCCAAAGTTTTGGGCCAGTTGATAATGGCATAAATGCTATCGCACCTAAAAAATCACGAAGCCATGCCTTTCTTACAACTGTTCCGTGTAAAATTTCATGTCCTAAAAATCCAAGTGAAGCAAAACATAATCCAAGAACAATTGCAATTCCTAGATTTACCCACACATTCAATTCAAATACACCGATCGTTATTAAACCAGCCAATGCCACAAGTAAATAAGCCAGTCCACCAAATAAACGAGTAGGAACTGGTTTAAATGCTTTTTTCGGCAAATGTGGTGATACACGCGCTGCATACCACCCAAACGTATGAAGCTCCTTCATCCTTTTGCCCCTTTCTTATGCCGCGCCCTGCGCAAACTTGCATATATCAATTCTTGCTTCCAGATTGATTTTACTAGGTGATCAAAAAAGCATTTATTCATAAGGAAAATATACTCACTCTATCGTCACTTATTTTTCCGCTTTTATTATCAATGAAAAACATTTCTCTTTTTACTCTCTATCAACCTTTCCACATGATGAATCATAACAATAGAATTTCTATATTGTCAACAACTTTTATGACCTAGTAATAAAAGTTGGTTATATTTTTATAATCATACTTTATTTCACTAAAGAAAAAGTATAGATTTCATAAGGATTTATCCACTATATATATGCATCTTCTTAAACGCCATGGACTCTATCTTATTCAAAAACTCTCTATGTAATCAACAAACGGAATCACTTAAATTTAGTTTTCTATAAATCCCACTTCTTCATACTGCCCCATTAAAATAATTATATTAAAATAATTTTATCTTTCTTTTAATAAAAATAGAACGCTACTAAAACAACATACATGAATTCCATATAAGATGGAAATATTAAAAGGAAAATTGTTCTAATTTAGGAGGTTTCACAAATGACAGATGACACGTTTCCCCAGTTACCATCATCCTATTGGATTGAATCTACTCAAATTCCTACTTTTCCTCATTTATCCGAAAATATAAAGACAGAAGTTGCTGTTATCGGTGCTGGTATTACAGGTATTACTACTGCCTATTTACTTGCAAAAGAAGGCATCGACGTTGTTTTAATTGATTCTGGTCTTATTTTAAATGGAACAACTGGGCATACAACAGCAAAAGTAACAGCACAACATGATCTTATTTACGACGAATTAATAAATCATTTCGGTGTGGAAAAAGCCAGGCTTTACTACGAATCAAATAATCACGCTCTACAATTCATAAATGACACTGTGCAAACATATAAAATCGACTGTAATTTTTCAAATGAAGATTCATACTTATATACAACTACTGATAACGGTTTAAGAAATTTATCGAAAGAATATGAAGCTTATCAAAAATTAAATATACCTTGTGACTATGTTCAATCTCTATCGATTCCTATTCCAGTACAATCTGCACTTGTAATGAAAAATCAAGCGCAATTCCATCCCCTCCTTTATTTGAAAACACTTTTAGAAAAGTTTGTGGAGATGGGTGGCAAAGTTTATGAACAAACAACAGCTATGGATGTGGAAAAAGGAGATTATCCACAAGTAATTACAAAGGAGGGGCATCGCATCACTTGTGAATATGTCGTCTCTTGTTCTCATTTTCCTTTTTATGATGCGAATAGCTTTTTCTTTACGAGAATGTACGCAGAACGCTCCTATGCTCTTGCAATAAAAACAAAAACAGATTATCCAGGTGGCATGTATTTAAGTATTGATGATCCAAAACGCTCCTTACGCTATATAACAAACAATGGAGAAAAGTTGATTTTGATTGGCGGAGAGAGCCATAAAACGGGACAGGGAATAAATACGATGCTTCATTATGAAGCACTCTATTCTTTTGCTGAAGCAACTTTTGGAGTAGATGAAGTTCCCTATAGATGGTCAGCGCAAGATTTAATTACGCTAGACAAGCTCCCCTATATCGGACATATTAACGAAAGAAATCCAAATATATTTGTTGCAACTGGATATCGCAAATGGGGAATGACAACAGGAACTGCTGCAGCTCATTTACTGAAGGATTCCATTCTAAAAATCCACAGCCCATATAAAGAGCTGTTTGCACCATCACGCTTTCATGCAAATCCAGATATAAAAACATTCCTTTCTCAAAACATTGATGTTGCTAAACATTTAATTGAAGGGAAAATTGAAACCGCATTACGTAAACCAGAAGATCTTGAAGTTGGTGAGGGATCTGTTGTACATGTCAACGGCAAACGAGCAGGTGCCTATAAAGATAAAGAAGGAAAATTACATATCGTCGACACGACTTGTACACACCTCGGCTGTGAAGTTGAATGGAATAATGGTGATTGTACTTGGGATTGCCCTTGCCACGGTTCTCGTTTTTCAATTGATGGCGATGTTATGGAAGGGCCAGCAGATCAACCATTAAAACGAGTTGATAACGAGTAAAAAAACAAAGAAGTTCAACAAGAATCCTGTTGAACTTCTTTGTTTTTCATGACACCTTTTCATATAAATTTCGACACAAGCAGGGAAATATTAACATTAAATAAAATAATATATTCATCTACAAATAAAAGGGGTGAATACTATGCAACCTTCTGCTCCACCTCATCTAGAATCTACAGAAACTATCTTTTCAAGCTCTATTACAAAACTTGTTGTTTTTATTTGTTGGCTCGCCATTCTAGCTGACGGATATGATTTAGGTATTTACGGCGCTGTTCTGCCAAAGCTTCTAGAAGACAACAGCTGGGCCCTATCACCAGCTCAAGCTGGAACAATTGCCAGCTATGCTCTATTTGGGATGTTTATTGGCGCTATTCTAGTCGGAACCATTACAGATTTAATTGGACGAAAGTGGACACTTATATGCTGTTTAGCTCTTTTTTCTATCACAATGGGCTTAGCTGCAATTGCTCCTTCTCCTGAATTATTTGGGTTATCTCGATTTATCGGAGGAATCGGATTAGGCGGTGTTATCCCAACGGCTTCAGCACTTACTGTTGAATATTCACCAAAAAAACGGCAATCTTTTATTTACGCTCTTATGTTTACCGGCTATCCTTTAGGTATCGTGTTAGGTGCTATTTTATCCATGTTTATGTTAGAAGATTTCGGATGGAGAATTATGTTTGGCATCGGAATGATTCCGCTACTCCTCGTTCCTTTCATTATTCGTTATTTACCTGAGTCCATTCAATTTTTATTATCACGGAATCGACAAGAAGAAGTGAACAAAATTCTTAATCGCTTTCAAATTGAATTCCATGTAAAAAATGAAATTCCTGAAACACCATCTAATATACAAAAGAAAAATGGATTTCTTACGTTATTCTCAAAAGAATACATAAAAGCAACGCTACTTTTTTGGATTACTTATATAATGGGAATGTTTTTAATCTATGGTTTAAATACTTGGTTACCACAGATGATGCGCCAGGCAGGATATCCTCTTGGATCTAGTTTATCATTTCTACTTATGCTAAATATTACTGCAGCTATCGGCGCATTATTTGCCGGGGCAATTGCCGATCGTATAGGAGCAAAAATTGTTATTAGCATCTCCTATCTTATGGCATCCATATGTATTGGACTGTTAACAATTCAACCATCTGTTACAATCATTTATCTTTTAATTGGTCTTGCTGGAATTGGATCAGTCGGTATTACTCAAATATTAAATGCTTATGTAACACAATACTTCCCATCACATATACGAGCTACCTCCTTAGGATGGGGACTTGGACTTGGCCGAGTTGGTGCGATTGCTGGCCCTATTCTTGTCGGTATTATTATGACAATGCAATATGACTTGGCGTGGAATTTTTACTTATTCTCCTTTGCAGGTCTTATCGCAGCTATATCTGTTTCCTTTATTCCTACAAAATAAAGTGAAACTTTAATCAGTGGTGGGGTGCATCCCCAGCTGATTATTAGCCCACACCAATTAGGCGTTTACGGGCAGTAGGCTCCCACAAATCGCGGGATAAAAAAGAGCACAAATTTATTTGTGCTCTTTTTGGTATACTTCAAACAACATGTTTCTAAATAGTGTATTCAAACTCTCAATATCAATCCCTAATCCCTTTTCAATCCCTTTCACGTATTGCTGATAATAATCAATTTGTTCTTCTAAAAATTGATTTAACACCTGAATTTTCAATCCAACATCTAATTCCGTACCTGCTTTTTTCTTTACTAACAATTTCTCAATCTCATTCAATACACTACGTTCTATAGATAGTTCTGTAATTAATCGGTCAAATTCTACTGGAGGTAATGTCCCTTTCTCTTCTAGCCATTGACAAGCTAAAATAGGACGTAATACATAAAAGTACTTTTTCAACTTTACATTCTCGCCTTGCAAAAATTCACGATAATTTTTTGAAGCCATATGTAAGTAATGATATATCGTTGCCTTTGGATCAAAATTCTTTTCACTCATTTGCTGAAGCTGCTCTGGAAAATTAGAGTTTTTCGAATAAAAAATTGGTGATCGAATCCACTCAAGTAAAGCTGGATTTGACTTCGCAAATAGTTGCAATGCCTTTTTAATATCCCAGCCACTTATATCTAAATCATCACTAATCGGATATTCAATTACATCTCGTTTATCATGAATTGATAAATACCATTCTACTGGATGTATATAAACAAACCTAACATCATAATCACTATCTTTCGATGGAAATCCCCAAGCACGACTCCCTGATTCCACTGCAAATAAAATTTTCACATCATTCTCTTGCTCAATTCTTTCTAGCTCTAATTCAATTTCCCCTCTCATTTCATACCATCCCCATTTTTTGATTATTTCCTTGGAAATTCGACAAATATATTACCAATTTTACTACATACTAAAATAACTGCCAGAAATTTTCTGACAGTTCAATAAATCCTACTTTCTCTTTTCAATTACAGTAGCGGTAATTCGTTCAAACTCTTTTTGAATTTCATCTTTATATGCATCCACTTTTGAAAAATCCATAGCAGCAATATAAATTCGTTCTAATTTATCACGAACTGATTTCGCTTTTGCCAAGAAAGACATCGCCTCATTCATTTTTGCCTTATATTGAATGGAAACGTCACGAATTTCTTTAGCATATTTTTCATCCGTCCCCGGTGTAACAATAAGAGCGTACATATCTATAATCTCATCACCCACGCGACTTGGAAAATATTCATGTGGTGCGGTACTATCAAAAATTGCAAATCCTAATTCTCTTACAATAACCATATCAAGACTATTCGGATCAAATCCGCAATGATATACTTCAACTTCAAACCCTTTTTCTTCTGCTGCCTGCGCTAACTTTTTGAGCATTGTTGATTTTCCAGAGCCAGGGCGTCCTTTTATAAAATAACGATGTGGTAATCCTTCTGTTAAATTAGGAACGAAATCAACTGCTCCTTTCGGTGTAGCAGCTCCTAAAAACCGATGTTTCACAATCGATTGTTTCCCCTTTTTATCTGTAAATAATTTCTGAATCAATTGATCTGTTAGTCCATTTGCTTTGTTAAAATCAATATTATTAATATATATTTTCTCCCACTCATCGTGTATAACTAATGCCTCTTGAAAACATCCGTAAGCAGATTGGAAAGCCTTGCTCGCTTCTGATACAAATCGTTCAATTTCTAACTTCTGCTTTCTTAATTTATCTGAGTCCCAAGCAACTCCTAAATTAATATACTCTTCCACAATCCCTGGCATTTTAGGCTCAATAACATGCGGTGATGTTCCATCAACAATTCCTACTTTTAATTTTGGGATAATCACTCCATCAACTGACTTATTATCAGAAGAACAATGCAAAAGTTCAATATCGTATCCCTTTTCAACCCATTCACGACCTATTGCCTTTATTAAAGAAGATTTCCCAGTTCCTGGACCACCCTTTAAAATAAACAACCTGTCTAGCCCTTTTAAATTCTCTTCGTATAAATTATGAAATCCTCTAGCTGTATTTCCACCAGCATAATAATTCAATACATTACCTGTCACTGCACTCACTCCTTCGCAGCATTCTATTTACATAAGCTACAATATGCGAGCAACCTTATTTGGGTGAATACCTATTTTGTATTGCACTAAAAAAGGAAATGAATTACAATTTAATTATTAAAAAAATCGAAATATTAAAACTGAATATATCTTTATCAAGAGAGGCAGAGGGACCGGCCCTTTGAAGCCCAGCAACCTCAGTTTATACAAACTGAATAGGTGCTAATTCCTGCAAAATGCAATGCATTTTGAAAGATAAAACTTAACCATTGTGTGCAAAACTCATCTTTCTTGATTATGAAAGATGAGTTTTTTATATTTTAAAACATATATTGGAGGTATTTAAAATGAAAGTAATCGACCTATCACAAACATTTGAAAACAATATGTCTCAATTTCCTGGAACACCAAAAATCCAACTAGAAGCAATTACAAACGTTGAAGAGACGGGCTATCAAGTTACAGATTTCCATTCTGTCGTTCATGTAGGTACACATTGCGACGCTCCTGCACATTTCATTTCAGGTGCAACCACTATTGATCAATTACCCCTAAAGCAATTTGTAGGTGAGGCCGTTCTTATCGATGTAACTCATATTCAAGAGAGAAAGTTACCTAAGGAAGTATTGCATAATACCGATATAAAAGAAGATGATATTGTCATTTTCCATCCCAATCTATCTAATAAGTGGAATACAGCAGCTTATGAGAAAGAAGCGTTTTATCTTTCCGAAGAATTAGCTGAAGAACTGGTTCAATTAAAAGTAAAATCAGTCGGTTTAGATTTTATTTCTCCTGATGAGGTAACGACAGAAACATCACCGATTCATCACATATTACTAGGTAATAACATTTACTTAATTGAAAACTTAACAAATCTAGATGCTATTAAAGCGAAACGTTTCTTTTTCTCGGCAGCACCTTTAAAAATTAAAGATAGTGACGGTGCTTTCGCAAGAGCATTCGCTGTTATTTTTTAAACACGCCTACAAAAAAGCAAAGATCATTTTTGACCTTTGCTTTTATATTTTTTATTTAAGTTTAAAAAGAATTGTTCCACTCTTGGGCGTAACCAAGCTAAATAATCTTTATCTTTCTTCTTTGTACAAGCTATCTCTTCTCCATCCACCATTTCGACCAGTTCTAGCTCTAACAATTGCCTCGTAAATGCTACCATATTTACTTCTTCGGTCGGATACTCTTCTTTTAATTTCTCCTCAATTTCTCCCAATAAAAAACCGTCACGCATCATTGCTAGTGCATCAATCCAAAGTGGCGGCATTTCATATGTTTCTCCTGTAATTGTATCTTTTACAATATAATTCAATTTCTCTTTTCGAAATTGAATCGTGTGTAAACATACAGTCGAATTTAATGTTAATTCCATCATACCACCTCTTTCATAATATCCGCATAGAAAAAAGGATGCGCGTGCACCCCTTCTTTTCTTTTCATAACACTACCGAACCGTTACACGAGCTAAAGGCCCTATGTCGATATTTTCCTCCATTATAAACGAAGTGTTTTATAAAAAAAACCCCTCTTGAAACATTTTATAAAATGTTTATATTTACACAACAAGAACACTTTTCTGAAAAGTAATTTCGTCTACTGCACTACACTGTTGGTAAATAAATTTCCACTTTCGTTCCTACACCCATACTACTTTGAATCGCGATACGCCCTTGATGTTCTTCAATAATTTTATATGTAATCATTAGTCCAAGACCTGTACCATTCTCTTTTGTTGTATAAAAAGCTTTTCCGATCTTTTCTATTTTCTCATTTTCTATCCCAAAACCTTGATCTTCAATAGAAATACACAAATTCTCTCCAGCTTTTTTATATGCACGAATCTGAATATCTCCACCCTTTGGCATCGATTCTATTCCATTTTTGATAATGTTTAATAACACTTGTTTTAATTGTTTATCATCACCATTTATAACAGGTAAATTTCCATCTACTTGCAAATGAAATTTCACTTTATATTGAGTCGCATAACTTTCCATTAACTGTACAACATATAAAAGGATTTCCCGTATATTACACCTTTCATAATTTGTGGGTTTCGGTTTTCCTAATAACATCAATTCACTAACAAACTCATTAATTCTCTCAATTTCTTGCAGCATAATCTCATAGCTCAGCGTATCCTCAGGATTTCTTTCCTTTTGAATTTGTGTAAATCCTTTTAAAGCTGTTAATGGATTTCGAATTTCATGAGCAATTGTTGTAGACATAGTCCCAATAACAGCTAAATTTTCGGTCTCTTTCATATTGCTCATCATCTCAACAACTGTTCTTACATAAGACTGGAAACGTTTTAACAGAGAATGTGAAATAATAAAAAAGAATACACATAAAACAAGCGGAATCACAACTTTTATATCTTGCAATATCAACGTGAAAAATACATATTTTCCAATTACACTACAGGAAACGACATAAAAATATTTTCTATTCACGAAAATCGGTGCAAATAAAATTAAAAATATTTCAACCATATTTCCATTTTCAAAAACACGATCACTGTGTAAATAAATCATTAAGTTATTAATAAGGTCAATAAGCATATACCCAATTAAAAATAAATATTTTACAAAATATACATAGCCTTGTTTTCGAAGATATATTGAAATAGGAAACAAAGATATTACTAATATATATACGCCTATTCCCATACCACCTTCTGGCCACCCTATCCTTGCTTCGTTAATATTCATAGCAGGATAAACGAAGTAATAGATAACGTCATATAAAAAGAATATAATATAGAATAATAATATAAATACTTTTAAAGCTTCTCTTTCTTCATAAATCAAGCCCTTGTATTTGTTCATATAAAAACTCCTCTTGATCAATACAAAAATAACATTTCACATGTTATCCCCTTAAATTATACGTATGAAATTGCTTTCAGAGCAATATATAACCTTCTAATACTAAAAGGAAGGAGATACAGCTCCTTCCTTTTTAATCACAATTTATATCCACCTTACCCTATCGTGTAGCAATCCATCTG
>NZ_ALBR01000094.1:0-80553 GCF_002081505.1 Bacillus sp. CDB3
GTCTCGTTATTTTCATAAACGAGTAACACACCGACTAGATCTTCTCCTGCAATCTCTTCTTCCGCTGGATTGAATACTTTACGATTCCAGTTCCATAAATCTTCTACATTATCTAAGTTCTGTCTAATTAAATCTGTTGTATACTCATTAATTCGATAAAGAAAACCAACTTCCATGTTGAAGTTTTTCCCTAAAATTAAAACTTCCTCATGTGGCATTAAACAACCATAAAACTCTTTTTCTCCTAACTTTACTTTGTACTCTGAAGCATATACATCCTCATAAAAATAAAGAGGACGATGATGACTCATATACATCGGATAACTCCATATCGCTTCATCTAGAAATCGCTCTACTGCCCATGAAGCATAAAGTGTATGTGGCTTTATAAGTGCCGTATCATTCAAAAATGACGTATCATGTTCTACAATATAGCATGCTCGTGGCTTTTCATTTGGACGTTCTTTCATAAGCTCAACAACCATCCATTGAACAACACCAGGATTCATACCTGAGCCTATAATCGCTCTTGTATTTGTAAATGTTGCTTTCTCCTTCTCAAACCTCGTATACCTTTCCGTAAGCTGAAAACCAATTAAACTATCGTCCTGATCTACTGCCTCATTTTCCAAAGCTGAATTAATATAACTAATTCCAAGTTCATTACAACAGCTTAAGACTCTGATCGTATCTGCCCCCGAAACATCAATAACAACACCCGTGCTTTTTTCTTGCAAATGTTGTTTGAATTTCACTACATCTTGAAGGTCAATTTCATATAAAAACAATTGATTTTTCAAATTTGGAAACAACTCATCATAATAAGTCCTATCTTTTTGTTTTATATCAACCAAATGAAATTTAACATTCTTTATCGCTTCATAAATCGGGTCTTTTTCATTTACTATCGCTTGATTTAAAATTGCTAAAACTGCTTTTGCTGCTCCACCAGCACTACCAAGTAATGTAATCGATAACGAATTTGGAAACTGCTCCACAAACAAAACCCCTTTAATATATTAGTTGAACAGTTCTCCCTCCAAAAATAAATTGAATATATTAAAAGATGGCTCGTACATATTTTTTATAATTTTGCACAAGATTAGCTCTTCATAGATAAAGCTAACATATTTATATTCAATTCATTTTTCCCCTCACATCCAAATCAAATTAAATAAATAGGCTCGACCTTTTCTTTTGCATATATAAAAGAAAAAGCCAGCCTTTCAACTAGTCTACGGACAATGGACAGATTTTACATGCTGAATGTTTACATACATTTTTGCATCACGTGCTTTTAATATTTCAATATGCCCTTCATCAATCTTCGCCATCTTTCCGATTTTATTAGATTCCTCACCTAAATCGAACACCATGATTTTGCCAGCCATTTTAATAAGCTGTTCTTCAAAGGTTCTAGCTAACGTAATATTTAACGGATTCACGGGGAGCTCATTTTTATTGAGGGCATAAGGGACTTGATTTTCTTTATACGGAATTAACCATTTCAAATGCTTTAAAGATATATATACTGTTTTATAGACTGGACTATAAAAAACAATATAATCGTTCATTACACTTGTAACATAACCATGTATTGGAGCATTTCCTGCTACATAAACTTCTGTAAAAATCCCTTTAGAAGTACTTAATACTTTTCTCAAAGAAATGGAAGGGGATTCCCTCTTAATTACAGAATCAACATCTGGTCTTGATACTTCTTCATCATGTGGTCTTAAAATTTTATAATATTGTACATGGTATAAAGATATATATACGTAGTCTTGTCCATTGTAAAGAACAACGATATCATTTCCTACATCAATTAATACACCTTTAAATCTTTTTTCACCGATTAATTTAACATATATATTTTCTCCAATACTTTTATTCAACTCATTCATCTATATCCTCCTTCCTATGAATTTCAACTTTCCTATCTTCCATTTCAAAAAAATAATCAGGGCAATGTTCTGTCTTAATAGTAAGTAATTCCTTTTCATACTATCGAAATAAGAAATTGTTCTTCTCTTTCCCTCATAATGCCCCTCTTATTTATTAAACATTATTCATCTTCATTCTTTTTATATTTAACTACTTGACTCACACTCTTAATATGATAAATAATCACGTAAATAACTTCATCACCATTTACTAGTGTTATACATTCATCATGTACTTCACTTAATAAGCCTTCCACACACTCTGGTCCACCACGGTTAATTTTTACCCACTTATACTTCAAGTCACGTAATACATCGACAAAATTATCATCATCAGAGTAGAAACGTGAGATATAGCAATCGCCACATTTACTTTCTTTTACTTTCTTAACTAGACTCTTCACATGTTTCAATTGGTAATATACTAATTCTCCATGAGGTAGTTGTAGTGTAAGGTAATCTCCCCCTAACGATGCAAGTATTCCCACTCGACTTTCTGGTCCGCGAAGATTTACTTTTACATTCTCACCAACTAAACTTTTAATTTGCTCACAGTATAATACACTCTCCACATTTGTATCCTCCCTTCTTATTATCATTATCTTCTTGATTGTCTTTGTGCACGAGCTCGACTTGAATTATTGCTACTTTCATCACTTTTCTCATCGCTCTCTTCGCATACTGGTTCGTTATAACTAACACTTTTAATATGAGCTAGTGCTATTAATACAACTTCTTCTTTTATAATTAACGTTACGTAATCGCAAGAAACGTCTTGTAAAATCCCTTCAACTTTCTCTGGGCCACCACGATTAATTTTTACCCAACGGTATTTGAAGCTTAGAAGTAGTTTTTCAAATTCTTCTGCATAATCATATTCCAACCATCCACAATCATCTTCTACACAATCTTTCGTATTTTTTGTAACACTTTTCAGATGACGAAGCTGATAGCAATAGTGCTCTCCTTTTTCATTCTTTAATACGAAGTAGTCCGTATATACTGATACTATTGTCCCTTTTTGAGATTCTGGTCCACCTCTGTTTACTCTTACATACGATCCAATTAAATCTTTCAAAAAATCACAATGAAGTAAACTCACGAGAAAACCCCTTCCATTAATTTATAAGCTTTTGCACTGATAGTATATGTATCTGTACAGGTTATGTTCGCTATGTTTGTCCCCGCTATGAAAAAATATGCTTTTAACTAATAGTACGAATCCCTATAAAATCTTCTTTCCCTTAAATTCACTCTAGGGTTTTTAGGTGATTTTTTCATATCTTCATACAAAAATCCCCCGTATTAAGATACATTTCTGCATATCTTAATACGGGGGATTTTCATAAATTTAATCTTCGTCTTTAACATCCATATCTTCCGGAATTGGCTCATTTAATATTTCTTCCACTAATTGCTTATATTTCTCCATTTGTTCTAAATGTGTATTAAACTGTTCCTTGTTTAATAAATATTGCTCTCCATCAAACAGTGCACGAACTTTCTTTTGCTGAATTAAATCTTCAACATACGATTTGGGTAAATTCAAATATTCCGCAGCCTCTTCTATCGTTATATACAATGTGTTCATTCCTTTATAGTTTTTTCATATATATACTGTATCTTACTTTATTTTTGTAAACAAATAAAAAAGATTTTGTAAATACAAATTAAAAAGCAGGTAGATGCATTCCATATATTGTATAATAATATAGTAAGTATTTTTTAAAACTATAGAATGGTATTACCCATTTACACAAAGGAGAGTTAACATATGGCTACTCGTCACATCATTACAATGTTAGAAAAAACATTACGAGTTGAAACAGAAAACACAATTTCTCATCTATCTAAGTCTTTATCCGATCGTATTCTTTCACAAAGTGCAGCAGTACATGAAAGCAATTGCTATCATACAATTGGCGAATGGTACAAAAATCATTTCTTATTCCAACAAGATGATTTCCTTTGGGCTAAATACGTTTTCTATGATGCATATTGTGAAGCTATAAAAAAACAAGGTCATCTTACAAAACGCGTTCGCCAAATATTAGAATCATTAGCTCGAAAACATGGAAAACAATACATTGCTTCTATACTAAATATGCCATTTCCGAATGAACAGGCAAAAGGGACAGCATAAACCAAACCTAGATTCATTGTTTTCTAGAGAGATTACAAATAAAACGTTCATGTCACATGAACTAATGAAACCGGTGTCATGATAATGATTGCAGATATAATAAACAGGAAAACCCCCATTCACCTCTCTCGTCCATACGAATAGAGAAGTGAATGGGGGTATACTTGTTCCTTTATTATTTCATCATCTGCTTAATCAATTCTCGATTTCTCTTCTTAAATACCTCATTATGAGAAGAAACCATACCATACTCACTTGCATCTGGTTGAATAAATTGTTTCGCTTTATTCACAGCATTTCCAGCATCTTGGAATGCCCCTGCAATTAAATGTAATTTTCCGTCATGCTTTAAAATATCTCCAGCAGCATATAATCCGTCTACCGAGGATTCACTATTTGCATTCCCTGCAATAAAGTAATTATCTACAATTGCGACATCTAGCTCACTATTTTCCAATAATGTAATGTCACGTTCATATCCATGATTAATAATAACTTCATCGATAGATAACTGAGAAACCTCTCCCGTTTCATGATTTGTTAATTCTACATATTCAATCGTTTCATGGTTATCACCAGCAATTAATTTTGTAATCGATGTATTAAAGAAACATTCTGCTGAACTATTCATAAGTTGTTTGACTTGTGCCTCGTGACCAGATAATTCTTCTTTTCTATATGTTAAATAAACTTTTTTCGCGATTGGTTCTAATTCATTCGCCCAATCAATTGCAGAGTTCCCTCCACCTGAAATAATTACCGTTTTATCTTTGAAACGTTTTAACGATTTAACTGTATAATTTAAATTCGAGACTTCAAATCTCTCCGCACCTTCAATTGACAACTTTTGTGGATTCAATATACCACTCCCAGTTGCGACGATCACTGTTTTTGAAAAATGTTCTTCTCCATTGCTTGTTTTCAACGTAAAAATACCATCTTTATTACGAATAATTGATTCTATTTTTGTATTCAATACAACTTCAGGCTGAAATGTTAATCCTTGCTGTACAAGTTGCTCAATTAATTTCTCGCCAGTAACCGGTAATAATCCGCCAATATCCCAAATCATTTTCTCCGGATAAACATGTATTTTACCACCTAACTGTGGTTGAAATTCTATTATTTTCGTTTTCATCTCTCTTAGTCCACTATAAAAAGCTGAATAAAGCCCCGCAGGCCCTCCGCCTATCACGGTTACATCAAACAATTCTTCTTGATTCATTCGTGTTCACTCCTCAGCTATCAGTAATTGATTATCATTCTCAATAAAATATAACCTGTTTCTGCAAAATTTACAATCAAAATTACTATTGACAATACACCTATATAAAATTATATTATTTAAAGAATCAATAGTGATAATCATTATCAATTTGTTAATTATTAGTAACTGTGAGATTACATCTTCTTTCATTAATATGGTCAATACTATATTGTGAAATCTCATATTCAAGACTTTTGTATTACCACTACTCTTTCAAAGAGATTGCAGTTAAACAATTTATTGTATATCACATATCATCTATCCAAAGGAGAAAGACGATGAAAAAATTATTTATTTCACTAACAGTTCTGTTCGTCCTTGTTATGAGTGCTTGTAGCAATGGTTCAACAGACAAGAAGAACGACGCAAAAGGTAAGAAATCAGAAACAATTACATACCAATCTGAAAATGGTAAAGTTGAAGTTCCAGCAAATCCACAACGTGTTGTTGTCCTATCATCATTCGCTGGTAACGTAATGTCATTAGGTGTAAATCTTGTTGGGGTAGATTCATGGTCTAAACAAAACCCACGTTTCGATAGCAAGCTTAAAAATGTTGCTGAAGTATCAGATGAGAATGTTGAAAAGATTGCAGAATTAAATCCAGATTTAATCATTGGTTTATCCAATATTAAAAATGTTGATAAGTTAAAGAAAATCGCTCCTACTGTAACATACACTTACGGAAAAGTTGATTACTTAACACAACACTTAGAAATCGGTAAATTATTAAATAAAGAAAAAGAAGCAAAAACTTGGGTTGATGATTTCAAGAAACGAGCACAAACAGCTGGAAAAGACATTAAAGCGAAGATTGGTGAAGATGCAACAGTTTCTGTTGTTGAAAACTTCAACAAACAGCTTTACGTATACGGCGAAAACTGGGGCCGTGGAACAGAAATTCTTTACCAAGAAATGAAATTAAAAATGCCTGAAAAAGTAAAAGAAAAAGCATTAAAAGAAGGTTACTACGCATTATCTACTGAGGTATTACCTGAGTTTGCTGGTGATTACTTAATCGTAAGTAAAAACAAAGATACTGATAACTCATTCCAAGAGACAGAATCATATAAAAACATTCCAGCAGTAAAAAATAATCGTGTATATGAAGCAAACATGATGGAATTCTATTTCAATGATCCACTTACATTAGATTTCCAACTAGACTTCTTCAAGAAGAGCTTTCTTGGTCAATAATACAAACATGAGGAATTCTTAATTTAAGAATTCCTCTTCCTTTATTCTATGAAAAGAAAAGATGTGAAACGCATGACAAAAGATCACGATAATCCACGTTCTATAGCTTTTACATACAAACTAATTTTGAGTATAATTGCATTCTTTCTTATTTTTATGGTTGCAATGGTATTAGGTGCTGCAGATACTTCTATAAAAGACGTATGGTTAGCACTCACTTCCTCCGCTAAAGGAGACAAAATATCTATTATTCGCGAAATACGTTTGCCACGTGAAGTTGCTGCCATATTTGTCGGAACTGGACTTGCCGTTTCTGGGGCAATTATGCAAGGATTAACTCGAAATCCACTTGCTGATCCTGGATTACTAGGCTTAACTGGTGGCGCAAATGCTGCACTTGCACTAACACTTGCTTTCAACCCTTCCATAAGCTATCTGTACTTAACATTAGCTTGTTTTATCGGGGCTGCGGTAGGAGCAATTATGGTATTTGGAATTGGCATGGTGAAAAAAGGTGGACTTTCCCCTCTTCGAATTGTATTAGCAGGTGCTGCAGTTTCAGCGTTCCTGCTCGCAATTTCAGAAGGTGTTGGCATTTACTTTAAAATTTCACAAGATGTATCACTTTGGACTGCTGGGGGCGTAATTGGAACGACTTGGAGCCAATTAAAAATTATTATTCCTGTTATTTCAATAAGTATATTTATCGCTATTTTACTTGCAAGGAAATTGACAGTCCTTAGTTTCAGTGAAGAAGTTGCTGTTGGACTTGGTCAAAAAATTATCGTCATTAAAACGATTTTATTTATCATTATTATCTTGCTTGCTGGTGCTTCTGTAGCGCTTGTCGGAAATATGGCATTTATCGGCTTAATGGTGCCTCATATGGTTCGTCCTATCGTTGGACCAGACTACCGTTTCGTTATACCGATGTCAGCGATCGCTGGTGCTTCCTTTATGTTACTTGCAGATACAATCGGGCGTACTATTAACGCTCCGTACGAAACACCCATCGCGGCAATTGTCGCTATTGTAGGATTACCATTCTTCCTATTCATTGTACGTAAAGGAGGAAGAACTTTCTCATGATGCAATCTATTATAAAAAAACAACGTCTTATCATACTTGCATTACTTATGCTTACCATCACAACCATTGTAATTGGAATGGGACTTGGCTCTGCTTCCCTTTCCTATGACAGGTTAATCCCAACGCTGATGGGACAAGGTACATTTAAAGAAGAATTCGTTTTATATTCTTTACGACTACCTAGAATTGTTATTACATTATTAGCTGGTATGGCTCTCGCTTTATCAGGGGCTATCCTGCAAGGAATTACCCGAAATGATTTAGCTGAACCTGGTATTCTCGGAATCAATTCTGGAGCTGGTGTTGCAGTTGCCGTTTTCTTTTTATACTTCCCAATTGACGTAGGTTCATTTCTTTACTTACTACCAGTCGTTGGCTTTATCGGGGCTTTTCTTACAGCTGTGTTAATTTACGTATTTTCATATAGCAAATCCACAGGACTTCAGCCAATACGATTAACATTAACCGGCATCGGTTTTTCATTTGCACTATCTGGAATGATGATTGTCCTTATTTCATCCGCAGATCGTATGAAAGTCGACTTTATTTCAAAATGGATTGCCGGAAATATTTGGGGAGATGACTGGGTCTTCGTTTTAGCAATGCTCCCATGGTTAATCGTATTAATTCCGTTTGTCTTCTATAAAGCAAATCGATTAAACATCCTAGCGTTAAACGAACCAGTAGCAATCGGTGTTGGCATTGAAATTGAAAAAGAACGCAGATACTTATTAGTTGCAGCCGTTGCGCTTGCAGCTGCAGCTGTTTCCGTAACAGGAGGAATTAGCTTTATCGGACTAATGGCTCCTCACATCGCAAAATCTTTAGTCGGACCAAGACATCAAATATTCATGCCAATCGCCGTTTTAATAGGCGGATGGCTATTACTACTAGCAGACACAATTGGACGAAACATCGTCGAACCTAGCGGTATTCCAGCAGGTATTGTCGTCGCCTTAATTGGTGCACCTTACTTTATGTATTTGTTGCTTAAGAAAGCGTAAAGAAACACCCTCAAGATTTTTTCTTGAGGGTGTTTTCATTTTACTGCTGCCCATACCCTTCAAACTTCTTCGCTAAATTCTCCATCTCGTCTTCTGGCAGTAGATTCGGTTCGCCGACGCTTTTCGTTTGATAATAAATTTGAGCACAAAACTCAATTTCTTCTGCAATAGTAAACGCCATTTTTATATTATTTGCACCAGCCATTAAACCATGATTCGCAAGTAATACTGCACGACGATCAATCATTCCTTCAAAAGCTGCCTCTGCTAATTGCTTCGTACCAAATGTTTCATACGGTGCACAGCGAACATTCGGACCTGCAAAAGCAATTAAATATGACACAGCAGGAAGTTCCCATCCTAATGATGCAATTGTCTTCGCATAAGGAGAATGTGTGTGCACAAGCGCATTTATATCTTCACGATTTCTATAATAAATAAGGTGCATATCGAGCTCGCTTGATGGTTTTCTCTCTCCTTCTATCACTTCACCATCTAAATTCAATATAACTACATCTTCAGGCTTCGTTTCATAATAATCTAAACCGCTTGGGCTAATTGCAACAAGTCCTTGTTCACGATTAAAAATACTAATATTACCCCCAGTCCCCTTTGTTAAACCACTGGAGATCATTTTCTTTCCATACGCTACAATTTCTTCTCTTTCGTTTTGTAATAACATATACATCCCCCTAAGTATGAAGCTTATGATGACTGACTATATATCTACTTACTAAAATAGCTTTTTTAAGTTCTCCGTAAACGGTGCTTCCACAATCCCTTTTTCCGTAATAATCGCTGTTACATTTTCATATGGCGTAACATCAAATGCCGGATTGTATACTTTACTTTCTTTCGGAGCAGAATATTGTCCGAAACGATTGATCACTTCAGAAGCATCTCTTTCTTCAATTGGAATTTCTTTTCCTGTCGGTGTTTTCAAATCAATTGTCGGCGTTGGTGCTGCTACATAAAACGGAATGTTGTAGTATTTAGCTAAAATAGATACGCCTAATGTTCCAATTTTATTTGCTACATCCCCGTTTGCCGCTACGCGGTCACATCCAACAATTACCGCATCAATTTTCCCTTGTGACATGACCATTGCTGCCATATTATCTGTAATGACCGTTACATCGATTCCCGCTCGCTGTAGTTCTAATGCTGTTAACGTTGAACCTTGTAATCTAGGGCGTGTTTCATCCGAATAGATTTTTAAGTCCCATCCTTTTTCTTTCGCTAAGTACATTGGAGCTGTCGCAGTACCGTACTTCGTCGTTGCTAACGCCCCTGCATTACAATGCGTTAATACTCCCATGCCATCACGGAATAATGTTAATGCGTGTTCTCCAATTTGACGGTTAATTTCTTCATCTTCTCTATGAATCTCTTTTGCTTCTTCTAATAATCTATCTTTCAACTGCGCAATTGATAAGTGAGCATTCTCTTTCGCTACACTTTCCATTCTTTCAAGTGCCCAAAATAAATTTACTGCCGTCGGTCTTGATGTTGCTAAATATGCACATACCTTTTTTACTTTCTCTATGAATTCTTCCGCCGAACTTTCAGCAACTTCCTTTATCCCTAAATACACACCATAGGCTGCTGAAACTCCTATTGCCGGAGCTCCTCGTACTTTCATTACTTGAATCGCATCCCAGACACCCTCAGCCGTTTTAAAAGATTCATAGACTACTTCGTTCGGCAATACCGTTTGATCCAACAACACTAAAGCATCATCTTTCCACTGAATTGGTATTAATTGCTCTGCCATCATCTTCTCCCCTTACTTCGCACTATGCATTTGTTTTTTTAACGTTTCTACAAAGCTGCTACCTGTTTTATATCGATTCGCTTGTAAAATAAACTTCTTCGCTGCCTGAAGACAAATTCGCTCCGCTCTAGCACGCGCTGCATCATTCTCAATACAAGTAATATCCTTTACCTTCGCTAGACCAACAATACGGCGAATTAACTCAAGACCCGTCACTGCAGCTGTATCCTCTAATACAGATTGTAAATAAACTTGGTTAAAGCCTTCTTCCTTCGCCATAACCTCTGTCACATGAATATCCCAGGCATCTAAAAACTTCTTCTTAAATAAATCAATTACATCTATTATGGTAGATTCTAGCCAGTTCATATATGTATCTTTCTCCATACCAGATTGCATCACTGCATCTGCATTCACCCATGCAAACATTAAATTCGCCATTACGTTCCCAACGTCATATCCCATAGGTCCATAAAAAGCAAACTCAGGATCAATAACCTTTGTAGAATCACTTTTTACAAAAACAGAACCAGTATGTAAATCACCGTGAAGTAGCGCCTGTGCATTCGTCATAAACGAAAACTTAAGTTTTGCTACTTCCATACGAAGTTCTTTATCACTATAAATATGCTCTCTAATCCATCCTTCATTTAATTGAAACAATTCATTGCGTTTATTATGGTTTGTAAATGGCTCTGAATATACGAGGTCCTCTGTAATCTCACATAACTCAGGATTTATATAATTCTTCACGAGTTCCTTCTTCTCTTTATGATTCATTACAACATCTGATGTTAATAGCAGAGTATTTACCATAAAAGTAGTTAAATCATCAGCAAGCCTCGAAAAAATTTGATGATTTATGAGTGCTGTGCGCAATATTGTGTGATCTGATAAATCTTCCATCACGCAACAATTCATCACACTATCAAACAAATATACATTTGGCACGAGTTCAGATGCTAACTCTCCCTCTAATCGCAAAACATCCGATTCTATACGAATTCGATTCGTGGATAACTTAAACTCATCTGAAATACGCGCTGTATCCCCAGCTTGCTTTACAATGACAGAAATGTTCTTCTGTTCATCCCAAACGCGGAACACATAATTTAAATTACCATCACCTATTTCTTTACACTTTAGCCCCTTTGCATGTTCGAACTTAGGTAATTTCTCTTGCACATATGCAATCACATCTTTAGCTTCCATTAAAAAATACTTCGTGAACTTAGACATGGTTTCCCCTCCACACTAAATGTAAACGTTTTCTAAAAGCCATAAAAAAATAATAGACTGAAATTTTTTCAATCTATACTATATCTTATTTGTTGCAATACATATCTCGTTTTTATTATATCTTGTTAGAAATGAGCGTCAATGTTTCTATTTCTCATTGCAATATACTTCTTATTATATATATTTATGATGACAATAATTGTTCACAAAGATTCCGATACATTTTGTTTTATTTATCTCACAATTCTTTGTAAAATAGAAGTAAGCAGTTCCTTTTCAAATCTACAACTTCTAAGAGGTATTTCCTTCCTAAGAATTTATACTTACACCATGTCTCTAACATACACACTACTCTTTCAAACACTCATTGAAAATTTATGACTTGAAAATTACCTTTTAATTCCCTAGCAGCCTTAATTGAGAATAAATATTAATTAAATTGGTATAAAGTTGGTTTATTCTCTTGACAAAATAACCACTTCTATATGATAATTAATATCGAATTAGAATTATTATAGTTAATTAAAAAATATATTTTATGAGCAAACTAATTTCCGATGCTCAAAACCAACCTTTAGGAGGAATTTTAATATGTTATTAATCGGCACAGAAGTAAAACCGTTTAAAGCTAATGCTTACCATAATGGAGAGTTTATCCAAGTTACTGACGAAAGTTTAAAAGGAAAATGGAGCGTAGTTTGTTTCTACCCAGCAGACTTCACATTCGTTTGTCCAACTGAACTTGAAGACTTACAAAACCAATACGCAACTCTAAAAGACTTAGGCGTTGAAGTATACTCTGTATCTACAGACACTCACTTCACTCACAAAGCATGGCATGATAGCTCAGAAACTATCGGCAAAATCGAATACATTATGATTGGTGACCCAACTCGCACAATTACTACAAACTTCAACGTTTTAATGGAAGAAGAAGGTCTTGCTGCTCGTGGTACATTCATCATCGATCCAGACGGCGTTATCCAATCTATGGAAATCAATGCTGACGGTATCGGTCGTGACGCAAGCATTCTTGTTAACAAAATTAAAGCAGCTCAATACGTACGTAACAACCCAGGTGAAGTTTGCCCAGCTAAATGGCAAGAGGGTTCTGCAACACTTAAACCAAGCCTTGACCTTGTAGGCAAAATCTAAGGAGTTCGATCAAAATGATACTAGATGCAGATATAAAAACACAACTATCCCAATACCTTCAGTTAATGGAGAACGATATTTTACTTAAAGTTAGCGCAGGAGAAGATAACGTATCTAAAGATATGTTATCTCTAGTAGACGAATTAGCTACTATGTCATCTAAGATTACAGTAGAAAAAGTTGAACTAGAGAGAACACCAAGCTTTAGCGTAAATCGCCCTGGTGAAGACACTGGTGTCGTATTCGCTGGTATTCCATTAGGACACGAATTTACTTCATTAGTGTTAGCTTTACTACAAGTTAGTGGACGTGCTCCAAAAGTTGAACAAAAATTAATCGATCAAATCAAAAACATTCAAGGCGAATATCATTTTGAATCTTATATCAGCCTAAGTTGTCATAACTGTCCTGATGTTGTACAAGCTCTTAACGTAATGAGCGTTCTTAACTCTGGTATTACACATACTATGATTGATGGCGCTGCATTCAAAGAGGAAGTAGAAAGTAAAGACATCATGGCAGTACCAACTGTGTACCTAAACGGCGAATCTTTCGGAAGCGGTCGTATGACGCTTGAAGAAATTTTAGCTAAAATGGGTAACGGTCCAGATGCATCAGAGCTTTCTGATAAAGATCCATACGATGTTCTTGTTGTTGGTGGCGGCCCTGCTGGTGCAAGTGCAGCAATTTATGCAGCACGTAAAGGCATCCGCACTGGTATCGTTGCTGAGCGCTTCGGTGGTCAAGTAATGGATACTATGGGCATTGAGAACTTCATCAGCGTAAAACGCACTGAAGGTCCTAAGCTAGTAGCAAGCCTTGAAGAGCACGTAAAAGAATACGACATCGATGTAATGAATCTACAACGTGCAAAACGTTTAGAGAAAAAAGAACTTATTGAAGTGGAACTTGAAAACGGCGCTATTCTGAAAAGTAAGAGCGTAATCGTTTCAACAGGTGCTCGCTGGCGTAACGTTGGCGTACCAGGTGAAGCTGAGTTCAAAAATAAAGGTGTAGCATACTGCCCACACTGTGACGGTCCATTATTCATTGGAAAAGACGTAGCAGTTATCGGCGGAGGTAACTCTGGTATTGAAGCAGCTATCGACTTAGCAGGTATTGTTAAGCACGTAACTGTTCTTGAATTCATGCCAGAATTAAAAGCTGATGCTGTATTACAAGAGCGTCTTAACAGCTTACCAAACGTAACTGTTTTGAAAAACGTTCAAACGAAAGAAATTACTGGTACTGACAAAGTAAACGGTATTTCTTACATCGATCGTGAAACTGAAGAAGTTCATCACGTTGAATTACAAGGTGTATTCGTACAAATCGGTCTTGTGCCAAACACAGACTGGTTAGGCGAAACAGTTGAACGCGTTCGCGGTGAAATCGTAACAGACAAGCACGGCGCTACAAACGTACCAGGAGTGTTTGGTGCAGGTGACTGTACAAATAATCCGTACAAACAAATCATCATCTCTATGGGTTCAGGTGCAAACGCAGCTTTAGGTGCATTTGATTACTTAATCCGTAACTAATTATATAGACGTGAGTTTTAAAAAAGCAGGTGCCAAGGCACCTGCTTTTTTTATAATCCTAATGTATAAACTAAAAATCTCTCATTCCCATTCTTCTCATAAGCACCCGGCAATCTAACTTCTCTCTTCAATTCAAACGCAGTCTGGTTCTCTAAGAAGAAAATATAATCTTCAGAAGGATAGTATAAAATAATATCCACTTCCCTCTCTATTCCCTCTACCGAAAGCAAAATGTTATTCACTACATTCATAAACACTTGCACAGAAAATGGATTGAAGAAATAAAACCGGTTATCACGTGGATCAATCTCATATTCCTGCGCTAAACAACATTCAAACCGAATTTTATCTTTACTGTTTCTCACTTTTCGCGCATAACGATCACCATTATCCATTGCTTCTTTATAAAACTCTTCATTCATTTCAATCCCAACGGCCGAAGCACCACACTTATGGTGCATGTAAAAGTTTAATCTTCCTTTTCCGCACCCAAAGTCTACAACTCGATCGCTACTTTTTATTTCATATTGATTCAGTAACTCATCTAATCCGCTATATGGTGTCGGTTCATAACGGTGATAATGCATAGACTTATTAAACCCTTTTTGCTCACCGACTGTTTTTATATTTAAAACTGCATCGTAATATTGTTCGTTCATTCGTTTGCTCCTATTAAGAAATATTACTATTATTATACACCACGTACTGAATGCTCATTTTTATCAAATTAATTGATACGTGAAATTATATCGTCGCAAAATCGAATATGTCGACTTAACGACAAATTCCTACAAAAAAAACAGGAGCTTTCTAGCCCCTGTTTTCTAATGCTTTCAATACAGTTTGTTTCAATATTTCTACTCCATCCATTATACAAGAATGGTCAAACTTCATATACGGATGGTGTAATCCAGGTTGTAGGTTTGCCCCTAGTCCAAGCATGACAGCTTTTAAATGTGGTCTCTTCACTGTGTAGTAATGGAAATCATCGCTTCCTGTCGTATAGAGTGGTCCTGTACACCTCTCTTCTCCATATACTTCGATAATACCTTTGCGCATATAACGCTCTGCTTCTTCTGACACTTCTGCTCCTGGAGCAAGATCAATCCATTCGTATGAAGTTTTTGACCCCATCGATGCAGCTGATTCTATTACACACTCTATCTTTTTCTTTAATTCTTGTAATAGTGTATTACTCTCTGCTCTTACATCTAAACTGAAATGACCGTTACCTGGAATGATATTTAGATTATCACCACCAGCTTGGCACCTCGTCATTTTTACCGAATAAGAACTTTGCGGTGGTAACCATATATTTTTCAAACCGATATTAATCATAGAAATGACATCAATCGCATTCACACCTTGGTGAGGTCTTGCACCATGTGCGTCTTCCCCATGAATCGTTCCCTCTAAAAACCCTGCTGCTCCGTGACGAATAGATGGGGCAGCTTGTTTCAAAGGCAGTTCTTCAATCGGCCTTAAATGAACACCAAATAAGAAATCAGCATCATCCACAGCGCCCTTCTCTACCATCTTTAAAGAACCATTTCCTTTTTCCTCTGCCGGCTGAAAAATAAATCTAACTGTTCCACTATCCCACCTCATATTTTTCAATTGTAAAATAAGCCCCATCACAATTGTCATATGAGCATCATGACCACATGAATGATTCGCTTTAAATTCTCCGTCTACTTCTTGCCATAGTGCATCCATATCAGCACGAATCGCAATAACTGGGTTCCCGCTTCCGATTTCAGCGATTACGCCTGGGCAATCATCAAATATTTTATATGAAATTCCTTCTTCTTTTAAAAAGTTAGTAATATACGCTGTCGTTTCATACTCTTTCCAACTCACTTCAGGATTTTCATGTAAATGCTGAAAAATTTCAGTTAAACGCTCTTGTAGTTCTAATGTTTTCAAAGCTACATTCTCCTTCCCAAATTCCAAAACCATTCAGGTTAATTATACTTATGAAAAACAGATGTTTTTATGAACATATTGAATTTTAAGAAAAAAGTCAATTGTTTATTTTTAAATACTTTAAAAGCTGATTCCGTATCTATATTACAAACCAAACAAACAACTAGAACATTCCTTATTTTCTGTTTTTTGTTGACGCTTACATATATTTTTAGTTATCATAACCTAATAAGCGTCTATTTTACGACAATTCTAAAAATACAAACAAACATACGTAACAAGGAGGAACTTTATGAAAAAAGAAATACCTTTTGGAATAGCGATTATCCCTATTATCATTACCGTTGCAGTTATGATGGTTACAATTGTTGTATTAGAGCAAAGTCCTCACGTTCCACTTATTATCGGTACAACCGTCGCTTCTATTGTCGCTTGGCGTTACGGTTATAAATGGAACGATATTGAAGAGGCAATGTATAAAGGGATTCGTCTTGCATTACCTGCTATCGTCATTATTATTCTTGTTGGCTTAACAATCGGTGCTTGGATTGGCGGTGGCATCGTAGCAACAATGATTTATTACGGTTTAAAACTTTTAACTCCATCACTATTTTTAGTTTCAATCACCGTGATTTGTTCTATCGTTGCGTTAGCAATTGGTAGCTCTTGGTCTACAATGGGAACAATTGGTGTTGCTGGAATGGGCATTGGTCTAAGTATGGGAATCCCAGCTCCAATGGTTGCCGGTGCCATTATTTCAGGCTCTTATTTTGGTGATAAAATGTCACCGCTTTCAGACACAACAAACTTAGCCGCAGGATTAACAAATACAGATTTATTCGTACATATTCGTCATATGTTATTTACTACAATTCCAGGTTTAATTATTACTCTTATCGTCTATGCTTTCTTAGGAAGAAGCTTCGGTGATAACAATATTGATGCAAAAAGCATTGATCAAACGTTACAAGTATTGCAACAAAACTTTGTTATCTCACCTTTCCTATTAATCATACCCATAGTCGTTATGGTATTGGTCGCTAAAAAAGTACCAGCTATACCAGCTATTCTCGTAGGTATTATTTTAGGATTTTTATCACAAGTCTTTATTCAAGGTGGTTCTGTCTCAGCCTCTGTAGGTGCACTCCAAGCTGGATTTGTCATAGACACTGGAAACAAGCTAGTAGACGAACTATTTAACCGCGGTGGCTTAGATTCGATGATGAATACAGTTTCTATGACAATTGTCGCTATGACTTTCGGCGGAGTATTAGAACATACTGGTATTCTTCGTGCAATCGTAAATCAAATTTTAAAATTAGCGACATCAGCAAAAGGACTTATCGCTTCTACTATCGCATCTTGCTTTGCAACAAATCTTACTTGCTCTGAACAATATATTTCGATTGTTGTTCCTTCAAGAATGTATGCAAATGCATACACAGAAAAAGGGCTACATTCTAAAAACTTATCCAGAGCATTAGAAGATGGCGGAACATTAACTTCTGTTTTCGTACCTTGGAATACGTGCGGTGTATTTATACTCGCAACACTTGGAGTTGGCGCATTCGAATATGCTCCTTATGCTATATTGAATTTCATCGTACCTATTATCTCAATCATTTACGGTATAACGGGTCTCACAATTACGAAACTATCAGACATTGAAAAAGCAGAACTACTGAAAAAACAGAAAGCTCAACTAGAAGCTTAAAATTTTTGAAACGAATACATCGGTAAATTCAGCTCATATATTGCGCGAGGACGCCCTTGTTGATAGGGCATTTCCTCGCCGCAAATATGAGCATACCCATAATCAACTAGTTTCTTTAATAACCTTTCTGTTGATCGCCGAGTCACTTGTAAGTATTCAGAAAGATCTGCCGCTGTAAACTTCAATGACGGATGTGATTGACTAAATTGAATAATTTTTGACAAGTTTGCAGGACTAAGCTTCGTTTCCTTCGCTATTTTCATTAATTCAGGGTTATCATTTTTCAAACTTTGTACTCTCTGCTCTTTCGGAAACGGACCAAATAATTCCTTATCACTTGTTAGTATATAAAAGCGGCTTTCTATCGGATTATTCTTTGCGAAGCCTTGAGCGATTTTTGCATTTTGCTCCGCTTCTTTCACGGTTTTTCCGTAACCAAATCCAATAGCTATCCTGCCTTCTATACTCGTAAATACGTTATCTATCATATTTGTTTTTATAATCGATTCGATATCACCGCGAGTTGTATACAAAATGAATGTCATGTCATCCACTTGTTTGAATGAACCACGTAATTCTTTTGAAATAACATCTAATTGTTCAATTAAACTTTTACGTATTTCTAAAGAAGAAATCATACAAGCACCAACAGTAGCTGAATGGCTTTTTGCTAACTCAGCTTTTATTTTTGCACCTTTTAACCCTTGTATAATTGATTGTGTCGGATCTATCATACGCTCTGAAGGAACACCTATTTTTTGAAGTTCGTCGTAGACAGCGTGAATACTAGTTAAAGCTAAATGAGCTGCTCCAGATTGATATTTAGCTATATGAAAATCAATGACTCTATTTATTTCATCTTTACTCCATAACATATTTTCATAATCCAACACTTGTGGACTTTCTTTTATACCGATATCATGGAACACATTCGTAATAAACGAGCGGTCTACTAAATCGATTGAAATTTTATGTGGCTGAATACTTTGATGGTACATGACAGAAAGAAGTGAAGATGCGACAGTTGTCTCGTCTTGCTGCAAGTACGTACTTGGAATTCGTAATTGTTCTCTTATTTCTTTTGCCATATAATAAGGTAAAGCACCTGAGAAAAAGATGACATCGCAAGGCTTTAAACGCTTTAATAGTTCAGAAGATTCTGCCGGATGAAGGTAAATATATGGATCAATCTCTATTTCTTCTAGTTTATGAGCAATAGGTAAAAGTGTCTCCATAAACCCTTTTGAACCGACAACTGCAATTTTTATCATCATTTTCTCTAACTCCTTATCATTAATTAACGACTATTTAACGTCACTATATCAAATGTACAAAACTATTGGAAACAGGAAGGGGTCTCTACTCAATGAAAATTACAGCTATTCATCTTTACGCAATTCGTTTACCACTTCGCAATCCGTTTGTTATTAGTTATGGTTCTTATTCTGATATGCCTTCTATTATCGTCAAAATGGAAACAGACGAAGGCATTATCGGTTACGGTGAAGGTGTTGCTGATGATCACGTTACAGGCGAATCATGGGAAAGTACTTTCCATACTTTAAAACATACGCTAGCTCCTACTCTTATCGGACAAAATCCAATGAATATCGAAAAAATACACGATATGATGGACAATACAATTTACGGTATTCCTACTGCGAAAGCTGCGATTGATATCGCTTGTTTTGATATAATGGGCAAAAAATTAAATCAACCTGTATATCAATTAATTGGCGGGCGCTACCATGAAGAGTTCCCTGTCACTCATGTTTTAAGTATCGCCGATCCTGAAGACATGGCTGAAGAAGCTGCCTCTATGATTCAGAAAGGTTACCAATCTTTCAAAATGAAAGTCGGTACAAACGTAAAGGAAGATGTAAAAAGAATTGAAGCTGTACGTGAACGTGTAGGGGATGATATCGCGATTCGCGTCGATGTAAACCAAGGCTGGAAAAATAGCTCAAACACATTAACAGCACTTCGTTCATTAGGACATTTAAACATCGATTGGATTGAACAACCTGTGGTCGCAGACGATATTGACGCAATGGCTCATATTCGTTCTAAAACAGACCTTCCACTTATGATTGATGAAGGATTAAAAGGTTCTCGTGAAATGCGCCAAATTATTAAATTAGACGCAGCTGATAAAGTAAATATAAAACTGATGAAATGCGGTGGCATATATCCAGCAGTAAAACTCGCTCATCAAGCAGAAATGGCAGGAATTGAATGCCAAGTTGGATCAATGGTCGAATCATCCGTTGCCTCTTCCGCTGGTTTCCACGTCGCTTTCTCAAAAAAAATCATTACAAGTGTTGAACTTACAGGTCCGTTAAAATTCACGAAAGATATCGGAAACTTACATTACGACGTACCATTCATTCGCTTAAACGAAAAGCCGGGACTAGGCATTGAAATAAATGAAGATACATTACAAGAACTAACCGTCTTTCAAGACGTTGTACGCTAAAGGAGGACTAACACATGACAGTTCTATACGAAGGAATATTAAAACAAAATAACGATCCATTTCACGTTACATTACTATCTTTAGAACATATGGAACAAATTTTATCATTACAAAACGTTATAGTTGAAGCATTAGAAGATAAAGGTCGTTTACAACCACTTTCACAAGAAGAATTTCAATACATTCTAGAAGGAAACGGCATGATGATCGGTACTTTTATCGAAAACGAACTCATCGCATTTCGTGCCCTACTCGTCCCTCCTATCGACGACGAACATTTAGGACTTGATATTGGCCTATCAGAAAGTGAACTACACCGCGTCATCTATCAAGAAATCTCAAACGTTCATCCGAACTGCCGAGGAAATGGGATGCAAAAAATATTAGCGACAGTCATCATGGGTGAATTACAAAAAGAAGATAGCCAGTACGACTATGTTTGCTGCACCGTTGCACCTTTTAACATTCCTAGTTTAAAGGATAAATTTGCGCAAGGGATGGAAATTGCTGCGCTGAAGGAGAAGTATGGCGGTAGTATGCGGTATGTTTTTGTGAAGGAATTGCGTGAGGATAAAGAAAGAAATTGGACGGATATTAAAGATGTTCCGATGAGTGATGTTAGTGAAAAGCAAGCGTTACTTTCGGAGGGGTATCGTGGATATGAGATAGAGAAAGTGGATGGAGATTTCGTTGTGAAGTTTGGACGATAGTTCCTACGCCCGACAAAAAGGAGATGTCTGCTGTGACATCTCCTTTTACTTTCTCCTCATTGAAAAATTCCTTGGTAAGTGAAATTATATGAACGATTTTTCAAATATATCTACTGTAACTCAAAATATATCAACGGTTCGATAAGAAATATCGCTTTACCGACAAAAATCGATATTCCCTACTAAACCGTCATCTTCCAACTCGATACCGCTAACCAATTTTCCATTTCCTTATAATCAGGCATTATCTTCCCAACAAGGCGCCAAAAAGAGCGATCATGATTTAAATGAACCATATGACACATTTCATGGACAACTACATAGTCAATTACCTGCTGTGGGGCCATTGCTAGCTTCCAATTAAACGTTAACTGCAAGTTCGAATCACAAGTTCCCCACGTACGGCTACTATCTGTAATACGAATAGAACGTGGTTTTGTTTTAAAGTTATTTTGATGTGCTTTAATACTCTTCTCTACTAACGCCTTGCACTGCTTATAGTAAAATCGTTTTAAAGCTTGTTGGATTTTCTCGTCCTTAAGCTCTTTCACATAAATATGTAACTTATCCCCTTCAAAAATCGCATTGTCTTGCATAATACTTGCATCTTGGGAAATCTGTATCGGATACGTGTTTCCTACATACAGAAAGCCCTCCCCTTGATCATAATCCTTTTCTTGTGGTCCAAGCGCTCGCTCCTGCATTTCCTTACGTGTTTTCTGAATCCAATCCCATTTCTCCTCTAGCAACTGGACTAAGTATTCAACAGGTGTTCCCTTTGGAGCCTGCACTTCCACATTCCCGTACGAATCTACAAAAAGACGCACCGACTTTTTCTTTTTATAAGTTATATGAAAATTAATCGTCTCACCTAAATATGTATGTACCATTTCATCACCTAGTGTATTATTTTACAAATAAAAAAGAATAGGACATGAACGCCCTACTCTACCTATTATATCATTTACCGTTTTAACGAACTTATTATCCTCTATACTTTACGCCTAATCCCTTAATGAAATTCCTTGCGTATCTATCGCCGCACTCTTTGTAATTTTTATGGCCTTTTTTTCTTAATAGGGCTCCTAGTTCTCCCTTTGTTACCGTAACGCCTACGCTATCCAATATATCAAGTACATCCTCACTCGTTAAAGATAGTGCAATTTTCATTTTCTTTAAAAGAAGGTTATTCGCACTCTCTTTGCTTTGTACAGGTGCCGGTTGTCCTGGTTTCGGATCTTGCTTTCCTCTTTTTAAAGTAATAAATCCATTGAAAAATGCTTCTAACATCATCATATCGCATGTTTTTACGTACTCATCTTCAGCTACCTCATCATTTTCATCTTCATGCTGAGGCGCTCTCTTTATTTTTGTAAGCATATCAACTACGTCTTCTTTCGTTACTTCCATTCCGCCAAGTTTAAAGATTTCTACCATATCTATATCTCTTATATCTAAAGCGTATCTTACTCTTTTTAATATATCGTTGTTGCTCATTGCCATTGTTTTCCCTCCTGAAATGTTGATTATAGTAATGCTTTTAGCATGTGTAAATGAATGTCGTCAAGTTACTACTTTAACATTTTAAAGGTAGGTTTTGTAGTCTTAGGTGGATTAATGCTTGTTAGGATTAAACCTAAGAAGCGATTTGAATGCTTTTTGAATCACCTTTACCTATATTATTTTTTTATAACAATACACAGATGTTAATTAGTATAATAGAGTAACAACATTTTAAGGGCCTTCAGTTCAGTTGAGAATATCCAGCCTCTATTTTCGGCGGAAGGGCAAGTAATTTGTAAACTCTTTCTATGTTATGGATAAAAAAAGCATACTTTATTTTTAAGATCGGAGTTTGTTGTTCATGTTAAAAAAAGGTTTAGACCGAGTGAAAAAAGTAGAATTGATGGACAAACGTCTTGATTCTTATCAAGGAAAAATAACTAGTACCGAAATTTGTAACATTGTAATGTCTATTTTCAAATTTGATTTAACAACTAAACCTGTCCTATCAAAAGAATGGATAATGACAGGAGCAGGTTCCTCAACTGAGAACATTGCTAAAATGGCCATAGATTCTGCCCTCGCCCATTACAGAGAAAAGGTTACAGGAATAGAAATTCGACAACTTATCAATCAAATTTTTGGTATTAACTTAGATGCGATATCATCTTTAGAGGGAGCAAGAATTTCTTTATTCTCTAAAGACCAGTGGGTTGTTCAAGATAAGCAAGACTTATTTGTTGTTCATACCGGATTAGGAGATGTCGATGTGAAAATTTTACCTACCGACTATTTCACTGAACAAACTGGATTAGAGGCGTTGCCAAAGGACCTACAGCAATCATTAACGAACTTTGGGTTCTCTTACGATGAAAAAGCCGGGTGTTACTATTACTCAAATCCATCTGGAGAAGCAATTCCAGATGCCTGTAAAGGACAGATCATCGGAATGATCCTTAAGGAAATTCACGATTCATATCCATCTTTATAAAAAAAATCATATAGGGAAGCCCTATATGATTTTTTTAGTCGGTGAATACAGCAATTTTATTTTCCAAAAGACGATAAAAATTTAACTCTATCTCCCATAGGAGGAGTATTGTTATCGACTAAAGCAACCTCTAAAACTGCTGGCCCATTTGAATTCATTAAGCCGTTTATAACATCTTGATTGATATTTTCTAATTCATTAATTCTGTAAGTTGGTATATTCATAGCCGCGGCCATTGCACTAATATTAATTGATTCCTGTTCAAAGGATGGGTGAGTCCTACGGAATTGTAACGAATGACCGTGATATACCATTCCTAAACGGGCATTGTTCATCACAACAAATAAAATAGGCAAATTATATTCCTTCGCCGTTAGTATTTCCAATCCGTGCATGAAAAAGCAGCCATCCCCCGTAATACATACAACCGGACGCTCCGGTTCAGCCAGTTTTGAACCAATCGCAGAAGCAATTCCGCTTCCCATTGCGCCAAAATGCACATTAATATTATAGGAGTCAAAATCTATGACCTTCATGTGATGGATGACGTACGACATAAATTCCCCAATATCAATTGTATACCTAGTAGTTGCTGGCAAACATTTTTGAAGAGTCAGGAGCACATTTTTCGTATTATATTCCTCCGTATTCTCCACTACATCTTTCTTCTTTTCAACGGCAAGCTCAGCATTTTCCCTTGGCAAGCCTAAAGCTTTTAATTCTTCTATTAACAATAATAAACTTAAATTTATATCACCTAGTACTGGAATATCCACCTTGTACTTCCGATTAAACACGGATTGATCAAAATCCATTTGAACAGAAAAGCGATTTTTTATCAAGTTGCCATTATAATTATTTGTTGCAGTTTCTCCCAAGCTGGAGCCCACAATCAATAATGCTTTTCCATCACCCTCATTAATTAATTCGGAAGCAGCCTCATGACCGGCAAATCCAAACACTCCGACTAGAAGCGGGTGTCCCTCGGGGATATATCCCTTTGCTTGCGGGGTTGTTATAATCGGCCAATTCAGCAGTTCTGCCAGCTCTATTAATGATTCAACAGAGTTTCTTACTCCCTGCCCTGCAAAAATATAACCTCTATCCCTTTTTATCAGTTCTCTAGCTGTCTCTTTTATTGTGCCTAAGTCAGGAACAACAGGCAATCTTTTAGGCACATTCAGCATTTCAACATTTTCCATATTTTCGTGTTGAACATCAATCGGTATGGCAACATGTACAGGTCCTGGTACTCCAGATATAGCGATTTCAATTGCTAATGCGACTTCTTTAAGTACATCCTTTGCATCATTAACCGTAACGCTATATTTTGTAACAGGCCTGAAGACTGGTTCTACATCTAATTCTTGTGATGCATTCAAGCCTACCGTACTCATAGGTACAGCACCTGTAATGAATAAAACAGGTAAATGCTCCCGCATGGCATTGGCAGCACCTGTTACAAGATTTGTGGCACCTGGTCCGCTACAACCAATACATACACTTAGCTGATTTGTGTATTTAGCGTAAGCGGCAGCCATGTATGATGCTGCACCTTCATGCTTTGTTACGATCGGTGTTAATTCAGGCATATCATACAGCTCATCAAAAAAAGCATTTACAGAACCAGCTGGGATACCAAATATATGTTTAACTTCATTAGCTACTAAATATTTTAATACATTTCGAGCTGCTTTCATGTTTATTCCCCATTTATTTTAAATTTATCTCTCTATTAGAAAAAATTTTTCCACATCTTCGGCCATCACGGGACGGCTGAAAAAATATCCTTGCATCAGATAACAATTTCGTGCAGATAAAAATTCTACCTGTTCCTTTGTCTCAACACCTTCAGCAATAACGTCAAGGTTCAAAGTCTTAGCCAGCGTAATAATGGTATTCGTAATGGCCGCATCATCTTTTGTCATATCTTGCACAAAGGATTTATCAATTTTCAACGTTGAAATAGGCAGTTTTTTTAAATAACCTAAAGATGAATAACCAGTGCCAAAATCATCAATAGCGAGGTTTATTCCCAGACCTTTTAATTTCTTCATTGTTTTTAAAGTTGATTCTGTATTTTTCACAATTAAATTTTCAGTGAGTTCTAGATGTAAATACTCTGGAGATAGTTCTACTTTCTCTAAAACGTTTTTTACGACAGAAAATAAATCACTTTGTTCAAACTGACGTGCAGATAAATTTACGGACATACTAATTAATGGAAACCCTTGATCATTCCATTTCTTTAATTGTCTGCAGGCCTCTTCCAGAACCCATTCACCTATCGGGACTATTAATCCGGTTTCTTCAGCTATTGGGATAAATTTATCAGGTGATATCATCCCATGTTCTCGATGGTTCCATCTGATTAAAGCCTCTACACCCTCAATCTTATTCGTTTTACAGTTTATTTGTGGTTGGTAATAGATTATGAGCTCTTCTTGTTCCAAAGCTTTATACAAATCATTTTCTAACTTAACGCTTTCAAAGGTTCTAGTATCCATCCCTTCACTAAAGAAATGATAGCTATTACCTGATATTTCTTTAGACTTGTACATGGCTGTGTCTGCATTTTTGATTAAGATTTCAGTCGTATCACCGTTCTCAGGAAATATACTAATACCAATACTCGTTTTCATATAGATTTCATTATCTACTAACTTAAAAGGCTCTGAAAAAGAATCTATGACACGGTTTACTACCTTTAATACTTCATTTTCACTTTTGATATTGGGTAAATAGATGGTAAATTCATCTCCGCCCTGTCTCGATACCGTCGCACTTTTTGGCACACAAGCACTTAATCGGTTTGCAACCTCTCGTAGCAACAGATCACCGAAGCTATGCCCGAGCGTATCATTCACAAACTTAAACCTGTCTAAATCCAAATACAAAACTGCTAATTTTTCATTATGTAATTGAGCATATGTCAGCCCTTGAGTTAGCCTGTCCTTTAATAGAACTCTGTTAGGTAAATCTGTTAAACTATCAAAATAAGCATGGTATTTTATTTCTTGCTCCATTTGTTTCCTTTGGGTTATATCTTTAAAGGTAACGACTTCCCCTACAATCTCTTCCCCTTCTTTTATAGCGGAAATGACATACTCCACCGGAAAGCAGGATCGATCTTTTCTAAAAAATTGCTCAGTTTTATCGTAAAGATTCCAATTCCCATCGCAATCGGAGGCATCCTTCTTTTGCCTTCCTGTTTCAATTCCATTGAAAACCATACTGGATGTTTTTCCTATTAACTCATTTTCCATATCATAGCCTAACATGGAGGCACCAGCTGGGTTACAAAAGGTAATATTCCCATCAAGGTCTAAACCAAAAATCCCTTCTCCAGCAGAATTGAGGATTAGCTCCTTCTCACGGCTAAGCTGCTGCAATTCAGTTATTACTCGTTCCAGTTCCTTATTTTTCACAGTAATTTCTGAGGTTCTCTCTTCGATAATGACCTCCTGCTTTTCCATATATAAAAGGTTTGATAGCGTGGAGGCAGTTGCATCGACAATAGATTGTGACAGTTGTATTTGTGCTTCACAATAATTGAAATCACTATCACTTAGATTGACTACAGATATTTGCCCTAATACCTTTCCCATTGAAACCAATGGCAGCATCAAGAGTCCCTTCATGCCAAAATTACGGCAAACATCATGGTTTGGTCGCGAATCTGCATAAACATCTGGAATCAAGATTGGCTTTTTTGTTTTAATGACCTCTTGCGTGACCCTATCATTGCTTTGATCAAATTTTATCTTGTCATGTGTCTTGATCCAATCTTCTTCTGTCCATTCGGAATCCTTACTTAACTTTGCCGGTCTAATTTTTTTCTCAGCTAAAGGTTCTAGTAAATGAACTCCGATATTATAATTGTCTAAAACCTTTCCTAAATAGGAAAAACAGGTATCAAGACTTTCCTGCATTGAGGAACACATAGATAGATCCCGTGTCACATCAAGCAAGAGCTGTTTTTCAGCAATAAGGTTCACCTTATGAGTTAAGTTGTTCGCATTTTGAATGGCAACAGCCGCCATATTCACATATGCCTCAACTGTTTGAATTTCTGACTCTGTTAAATTCATGGGAATTCCATAGTCAAATAAAAAAACTAGACCAAATAATTCTTCTTCAAAAGAGATGGGAAGAACGAATAAAGATTTAATTCGAAACCCTTCAACAGCTCTCGGATCCGGCCGACTATCCTTTGATGTATCAGGGATGTAGATGGCTTTTTTTGTTTCAATCACTTCTTTTGCCAGCAGGTCGATTTCTGTATCAATGACATGCATATCCAGTGTCCATCCATTAATAATCTCTGGTTTTCCTACATATCCCCTAAAAGTCCCATCTTCCTGCGGCAAATAAATCCCAACAGAATCGCATTGAACGATTTCTTCAGAAATTGCTATTGTGACTTGCTCTAAAACTTCACGTAAATCCAACTTTGTATTGATCATTTTAGTTATATTCGCAAGTCGAGAATACCTCGTTTGTTCCTTTAACATAAAGATGAACTCCATTCCATTGACATTATCCAATTTAAAATCTTGATTTAAAGCCAATCAATACTATCATTTTACTAATTCGACAAAATTTTGCATATTTCTCATTATTATAATGTTTTTTATAGATTTAACATAGGAATTATTTGCATAATAATTTAATATTTTTATTACTCAGTTGCGAGATAAATACTTTGTTATTACTAAAGGTCATACAACATTACTTATTATTAAACATATTAAAATAAAAACAGATGAAAACCCCTCCCCATCAGAGTCCGGATTCCCATCTGCCTATTCAAACTACCTCTACACCCCAGCCACAAACTCCACATGTACAATGTATACGTGGCAACATAAAGGTGCTGGTTGGTCCATTACATTCTTAAAACTTTTTCTTTCAGTTGCGATCTACAAAGGAATTCAAAACTAAACAAATGCCCATAAATTAATGCAACCCATCCCCCTCTAACTTCAGAGAGTTACACCGTCTCACTATCCCGGGCCACATCAACACTCGCCTCAAACTTATCAAGCAATGCACGCACTTCATCTGTTGATTTCGTGCTCATCAATTGATTTCTTAGTTCAGCAGCTCCAGGGAAGCCTTTTACATAAATTTTGAAAAAGCGATGAAGCCCTGTGATTGAACGTGGCAGTACTTCTGCATATTGATCTTGAAGATCAAGCTGCAGTCTTAAAAGATCAAGGTGTTCTTTACTGCTATGCTCTCTTGGCTCTTTTTCAAAAGCAAACGGATTTTTGAAGATACCTCGTCCGATCATAACTCCATCAATACCGTATTTTTCAGCAAGTTCCATTCCGGTTTGACGATCAGGAATGTCTCCGTTGATTGTTATTAGCGTATTTGGTGCAATGCGGTCACGTAATTTTTTAATTTCCGGAATTAGTTCCCAGTGCGCGTCTACTTGGCTCATTTCTTCTCTTGTACGTAAGTGAATAGAAAGGTTCGCAATATCTTGTTTGAAAATGTGCGTTAACCAATCTTCCCACTCACTTAACTCTTTAAAGCCAAGTCGTGTTTTTACGCTGACAGGTAGCCCGCCCGCTTTTGCTGCTTGGATCAGTTCTGCCGCAACGTCTGGACGTAGAATAAGGCCACTACCTTTTCCTCTTGATGCTACATTCGGTACAGGGCAGCCCATATTAATATCGATACCTTTAAATCCTAGCTCTGCCATACCAATACTCATTTGGCGGAAATATTCAGGATTATCTCCCCAAATATGTGCCACTATTGGCTGTTCATCTTCTGTAAAAATTAAACGGCCACGTACACTTTTCATACCTTCTGGATGGCAATAGCTATCCGAGTTTGTAAACTCTGTGAAGAATACGTCTGGACGACCAGCTTCACTTACTACATGACGGAAAACAACGTCTGTCACATCTTCCATTGGTGCAAGTACGAAAAATGGTCGTGGTAAATCACGCCAAAAATTATCTATCATTTCAAATTCAAATCCTCTCACTATGAATGCAATTTCAAACTCTCAATTTATAATTTGTAAAAATCAGCAATATTTATTTTAACTAAAATCATTGCTGAATGGTATTTTTATAAACCAAAAAGCAGGTGGTATAGATTTTTTCTATATCAACTGCTTTTCTATTATACCAACTTAAGCCAAGCCACACACTCCACATGAGTAGTATGCGGGAACATATCAACAGGTTGTACCTCCTGCGTTTTATATCCGCCTTCTTCTAGTACTTTCAAGTCACGTGCTAATGTTGCTGGGTTGCATGATACGTATACAACGCGCTTTGGCTTCATGTCGATGATTGTGTTTAGTAGTGCTTCGTCACAACCTTTACGCGGTGGATCTACGACCATTGTGTCAGCGATTACGCCCTCTTTGTACCATTTTGGAATAACTACTTCTGCTTCTCCTACGCCAAATTCAGCGTTTGTCATGTTGTTTAGTGCTGCGTTTCGGTTTGCGTCTTCGATTGCTTCTGGAACAATTTCAACGCCGTACACTTTTTTCGCTTTTTGCGCTAGGAATAAGGAGATTGATCCGATTCCGCAGTATGCGTCGATTACAGTTTCGTTACCATCTAATTGTGCGTATTCTAACGTTTTATCGTATAGCACTTTCGTTTGTTCTGGGTTTACTTGATAGAATGAACGTGCTGAAATCGCAAATTTAATGTCACCGATAAAGTCATAAATATATTCTGATCCGTACAGTACTGTCGTTGTGTCTCCGAAAATAACGTTTGTACGCTTCGTATTTACGTTTTGAACGATTGATTTTACTTCTGGGAATTTCGCAGCAATTTCTTCAATGATTGCTTTTTTGTTTGGCAATTCTGCTGTACGTGTAATGAAGACAAGCATAATTTCCCCTGTTACTTGTCCGTAGCGGGCCATTACGTGGCGAAGTGTTCCTTTGTTACGCTCTTCGTTATACGCCGAAATACCGTGTTTTTCACAAATACGTTTTACTTCTTGAATTAAAGCATCGTTTTCTTCCGCCTGAATTAAGCATGATTCCATATTAATGATGTCATGCGTTCCTTGACGATAGAAACCTGCTACAAGTCCACCTTCACGTTCTCCAATTGGTACTTGTGCTTTATTGCGGTATATCCACGGATTTTTCATGCCAAGTACAGGATGAACAGGAACATCGCTTAGTCCGCCGATGCGCTGCATAACGTCGCGTACTTGTTTTTCTTTCGCTTGTAATTGTCCTTCATACGTTAAGTGCTGAAGCTGGCAACCGCCGCACTCGTTATACACAGGGCATTCTGCATCTTTACGATATGGACTTTCTTGATGAAGCTTCATTAAACGACCAAACGCGAAGTTTTTCTTCACTTTAATAATTTTAATTTGCGCTTCTTCACCTGGTAATCCGTTTTTAACGAAAATAGGATAGCCCTTTACTTTCGCAACACCGGCACCATCATGCGTTAAATCTTCAAATACTACATCTATAAACTCGTTTTTTTCAACTGGTGGCGTCATTTTTGTACTCATTTTCCGACCTCTCTTTTTCATAACACTGCGTTACATTTTATCATACTTATATGGTCTATTTCTATTGGAAGAAAAAAAGCTATTGACGATAGTTCTCTAGTAATGTTACGCTACTACTAATTTAATACGGACGATGTTACCTCATATATACTTGATAATATGGATCGAGAGTTTCTACCCGGCAACCTTAAATTGCTGGACTATGGGGAAAACTAATGAATATTAGCCTATGCGCAAAAAAGGACTCATATTGATTAGCTTTCTCTCATAGATGAAAGTGAATCCATATGGGTCTTTTTTTATTTTTATTTTTCTAAAAGGTCAGACATCTTACGTATGACATAAAACCTCTTCATTTTATTTTTAGTAATATAACGAGCGTTTTATGTACAAACTTTATACGAACTTCTGAAAGGGGCAACTACATGCAATACGTAATGAGCATTATCGGCATTCTTGTCGTTTTAGGTTTATGTTTTGCTTTGTCAAACAACAAAAGTAAAATCAACTTCCGTGCAATTGCTATTATGATTGGTTTTCAAATTTTAATCGGTTGGTTTATGTTTGGCACAAAGATTGGTCAACAAATCATTGTTTTCATTGGTAAAGTTTTCAACAAACTAATTAAACTTGGTACGACAGGTGTCGACTTTCTCTTTAATGGAATTCAAAGAGATTTTGTCTTTTTCTTAAATGTATTATTAATTATCGTATTTTTCTCAGCACTACTTTCTATCTTTAGTTATCTAGGTGTTTTACCACTTATCGTTCGCGTTGTCGGCGGTGCAATTTCAAAAATTACTGGTTTACCACGCGTTGAATCATTCCACGCAGTAAACTCTGTATTCTTCGGTTCAAGTGAAGCGTTAATCGTTATTAAAAATGATTTACAACATTTCAATAAAAACCGTATGTTTATCATTTGTTGTTCTGCGATGAGCTCAGTTTCTGCTTCTGTTACAGCATCGTACGTAATGATGTTAGATGCGAAATATGTACTAGCAGCTCTTCCACTAAACTTATTCTCAAGCTTAATCGTTTGTTCGTTATTAACACCAGTTGATACGAAAAAGGAAGATGAAGTGATTCAAAAATTTGATAGAACTCTATTCGGAGACAGCTTTATCGGTGCAATGATTAACGGTGCGCTTGATGGTTTAAAAGTAGCTGGTATCGTTGCCGCATTAATGATCGCCTTTATCGGTGTTATGGAAGTTGTAAACTACGTAATCAGCGCAGCTTCAGGTGCAATGGGATATGCTGTTACTTTACAACAAATCTTCGGTTATATACTTGCTCCATTCGCATTCTTAATGGGTATCCCAGTTCATGATATTATCCCAGCTGGTGGTATTATGGGTACAAAGATTGTCTTAAATGAATTCGTAGCAATCCTTGATTTAAAAGGCGCTGCTGCAACATTAGATCCACGTACAGTTGGAATCGTTACTGTATTCTTAATTAGCTTTGCTAGTATTAGCCAAATTGGTGCAATCGTTGGTACAATCCGTGCCCTTTCTGAAAAGCAAGGAAGCATCGTATCAAAATTCGGTTGGAAAATGCTATTTGCATCAACACTTGCTTCTATTTTATCTGCAACAATCGCTGGATTGTTTATTTAATAAAAAATCACCTTACTTGTTTAAGTAAGGTGATTTTTTGATTCTTTATGAAACCGAACGAAATTCAACTACTTCCTCTTTACTAATAAGTTTTCCTTCGTGTATGCCTTTTACTGAAATATCAATAATAGATTTATTCTCTCCTTCAAGCTTACCCAAAGAAAATAAGTAAATTAAATTTTGTTCTTTTAGCACCCATTGCTTGCCATGCCAAGGCCCCGTTATCTTTTGTTCCAAAGGTGTTTTTTCTTCTCCGACGTACTGACATTCTCCAAACGAAGTTTTTACTATATTTTTCTCCGTATCAATTACTATTTTTTGAAATAGCTCTAGATTTTTACTTGAAACAATTTCTATCTCATGGTTACTTTTTTGTTTAAATTGCAGCTTTCCATCACTTGTATTAGATAAACTACTATTCTCAACAGCGTTCCTAAAAAAATTATATTCTTCTTCCGTAACACCAAAATTCGGATGATAAGGCTTCACCTGCTTATCTATATGCCCCGATATGTAGTTTACATACCACTCTTTATCATTTTTTACATGATCACTCATTTTTTTAGTAATAACCTCTACTTTTTTACGGGTATCACGATCCATCTCAATCGTCATAATATCCGCCGTAACTTCCGCGTTCATCAGATGCTTTGGAATATACTCTTCCACACTATTCTCCTTACTCACTTCACTTTGGCAACCGACTATGAATAACGATATGAGCAGAATATATACTATTTTTTTATATTTCATTTCTGTTCTCCACTCCGTACATCAGTATTACTTTCATTTATAGCGTTTCTTATTATAGTTTAAAATCCTGATATTTTAATAGAAACTACTCTAAATATGCAAAATTGCATATTAATAAACCTTCCTCTTACTTTAAAATTAGCTTAAATCATTTACCAAAATATACAAATCACAAATGCACAATGTTATAATTTGTAAAAAAAACACATTGGAGGATACTATGAAAGCCCACGCTCTTTTCGACTTCTTACATTTACTAGTTTTAAGCATGAAAAGTTATTATGTATGGGGAATGCCGATCTATGTCTTCATTATTCCTCTTATTTTTGTAGTCGGTTATATTATTATCAATTCTAATAAGAAACGAAAGAATACCTCTATTCAAAGTCACTAATCTTTCGCTCTAATAGCTCCTCCTAAAAATCATATTCCCCTCATTTTCTTCAAATGATATGATGAACAAGGGTATATCCCCACCACTCTTATAGCGGTGGGGATTTTAATGTAAGCATGCACCATAATACACAATAGAAGGTGATTTCATGAAAAAATACGCAGCAATTGCTTTATGTACATCTGCCCTTCTAGCAGGATGTAGTACTAGCAATGTAAGTCCAGAACCTAAAAAAGAGAAAAAGGTTCAAGAAGTTAAGAAACAAGAAGAGGCCGTGCAAGAACAAGGTAAAATTTCTTATAATCCAATTACGCACGAATCTACAAACACAAATATTCATATTACAGATATAAAAGATTCTTTAACCGAAGTACAATATAAAATTTGGCGTACTGCTGATGGAAAAGAAAATACTAAATCTTTTTCTTCTAAAGAAAAGGAGAAACAATTCACTATTCCTTTTGATATAAAAGAATTTGAAGGAAAACGCGGGGAATATCAAATTGAAGCATTAGGGATAAAAGAGGATGGGAAAACTATTCCGCTCACAAAATCTACTATTACTTTCGAGCAAAAAGTTCCTGTTCTTATGTATCACGCAATTGATGATTATCACGGACAAGGTATTAAAGATTTATTCGTATCGCCCGCTAACTTTGAAGCACAAATGAAGCATTTAAAAGACAATGGCTATACATTATTAACATTTGAACGCTGGGGCGATATAAATAAAGTAAACAAGCCGATTTTCGTTACATTTGACGACGGTATGAAAAATAATATGAATGCATTTCGCATTTTACAAAAGCTAAAAGATGATACTTTTAAACCAGCAGCAACGGAATATATGATTGTTGATAACGTTGATGTAGAAGGCGCTCTTTCAACTGCTGAAATAAAAGAAATGGTTGATTCCGGCATTTTTTCTGTACAGTCTCACACAGCTACACATGCAGACTTACCGAAAATTACAAACTATGAAGAAGAGTTAAAAGGATCGAAAGAGAAGCTAGAAAAAATAACAGGTAAGCCTGTTATCGCAATCGCTTATCCATTTGGTCATGTAGATGATAAAGTTGTCGCGGAAACGAAGAAATACTATCAATTTGCAACGACAACGAAGCCTGGACAGTTCATTACAAAGGGTGAACCAGATGAGTTGTTAAAAATGAAGCGCGTTCGCATACACCATACAACTACAGTTGAACAGTTTGCTTCTTCCATTAAATAACTGTGAGAGCTCAATACATTTTGAGCTCTCTTTTTACTTTATATTTATATATATTTTTAGAATTTTCTTGTATTATATATAGTAAGAAATCTTTCAAACTAAAGGAGATTATACATATGTCATTTGAACAAACGTTAGAGAAGTATGCTGCCCTTGCAGTCAATGTTGGTGTTAATATTCAACCTGGACAAACTTTATCAATTAGTGCACCTCTTGAAGCTGTACAATTTGTACGCCTCGTTACAGAAAAAGCATATAAATCTGGTGCAAAACACGTATATGTTGATTGGAATGATGAGACGTTAACACGCTTAAAGTTCGATCTAGCTCCTGAAGAAGCTTTCGCTGAGTTCCCATCTTGGAAAGCACATGCTCGTGAAGAATTAGCAAAAGAAGGCGCTGCATTTATGTCTATTTATGCAGAAAACCCTGATTTATTAAAAGGCGTAGAACCAACGCGTATCGCAACTGCTCATAAAGTAGCTGGAGAAGCGATGAAAGTATACCGTGATTATGTACAAGCAGATAAAGTAAGCTGGTGTGTAATTTCTGTTCCAACAAAAGAATGGGCTGCGAAAGTATTCCCTGATGTAGCGCCAGAGGAACAAGAAGCTAAACTATGGGACGCTATCTTCAAAGCTACTCGTGCTGATTTAGAAAATCCTGTGGAAGCATGGAAAGAACATGATGAAACGCTACATACAAAAGTAGATTACTTAAACGAAAAGCATTATAAAGCTCTTCACTATACAGCTCCTGGAACAGACTTAACGATTGAACTTCCAGAAAAACATGTATGGGCTGGTGCTGGTAGCTTAAATGAAAAGAACGTACCATTTATGGCTAACATTCCAACTGAAGAAGTATTTACAATGCCACTTAAAACAGGTGTAAACGGCCAAGTATCTAGCACAAAACCGTTAGCATTTGCAGGCAACATTATCGATAACTTCACGTTAACATTTGAAAACGGACGTATCGTAGACTACAAAGCAGAAGATGGAGAAGAAGCTTTAAAACATTTAGTAGAAACAGATGAAGGCTCTCACTTCTTAGGCGAGGTTGCTTTAGTACCTCATGATTCACCAATTTCAAACACAAATATTTTATTCTACAATACGCTATTTGATGAAAACGCATCTTGCCACCTTGCAATCGGAAATGCCTATGCATTTAACTTAGATGGCGGGAAAACAATGACGAAAGAAGAACTTGCTGAAAATGGTGCGAACGCTAGTATTACACACAACGACTTCATGATCGGATCAGCTGAGCTTGATATCGATGGTATTACAGCTGATGGAAGACATGAGCCGATTTTCCGTAAAGGTAACTGGGCGTTTTAAGTTAACCATTATAAAAACACATTGGATTAACCAATGTGTTTTTATTTGTTTGGCTTCAATTCAAATTTTATCGTTCTATTCTCATGTGTAAACTCAGGCCTATACGTAGCGATATACGTATTTTCTTTATCTACATCAAATAGCATAACATCTTGAATTTTCTCATCCGGTGCTACCTTTTTACTAATGAAACTATCATACTTATATTCTTTAAACTTTGTACCTTTCTTATCGGTAACCTCAAATTCGTAAAATGCAAAAGGTATTTCTTTCTTACTATTATTTTTCACCGTAAAAACAATTCCTAAAATATCCTCTTTCTTTTTATCAATAGTGTAATCTGGATATCCTAATTGAACTGAATCGAGAGTTACTTGCAAACCATCTACATCTACTGTTTCCCCTATTTTATAAACTTTATCTTGAACGTCCTCTTGTTTACTTTCATCGCTATTTTTAGTTTCTGCGCAAGCACTTAAACTAAAAGCTATGCCACAAATTAAAATAATTCGACTCATTTTTTTGAACATACTCTTCCATCCTTATGAGACAAGGTTTTTATATTTATCCCGCTATTTGCGGGCAGTAAGACTCCTACCTCGAAATTCAGCTGGAGTAAGGAAGTTAGGTGGGAGATTAACTGCCCGTAAACGCCCGATTGGCGCGGGCTGATAATCAGTGGGGAATGAACAAAATCCCCACTGATTAAAGTTTTACTTTATCATAGCAAAACTCTTTACGCTTTCTTGTCATATTTTGTCATAGTAATTGCTAACTACACAAATAGAAAAAAAGCTATCTTCTACAAAAGATAGCTTTCATGATACTGATGAAACTTTAAGTCCAATTACTCCTAAAACAATAAAAAGAATACAACACGCTTGGAATAAGTTAATATGCTCTTTAAAGAAATACACACTAATAATCGTAATAAGTAGTGTTCCCACACCAGACCAAATTGCATAGGCAATGCTTAAATGAATCTTTTTAACAACGATAGCAAACACGCTGAAACAAATTCCATAGAATACAAAAATAAGTACACTTGGAACGGGCTTTGTTAAACCGTTCGATAATTTCATCGCAATCGTTCCAGCTACTTCAAAAATAATTGTTACGAGTAATAATAGCCAATATACCATACTAGAATCTCCTTCTCTATTACCTTATAGAGATTCTAGTATACTACTTATAGCCCTAACGAAATATATTTAATTTCTAAATATTCCTCGATACCGAAATGGCCTCCTTCACGGCCGATACCACTTTCTTTAAAGCCACCAAATGGTGCTTGTGCAACTGATGGAAGTCCATCATTTAAGCCGATAATTCCGTACTCTAATGCTTCGCTAATTTGGAATGCCTGACTAATATCTTTTGTGAAAATATAAGCAGCCAAGCCATATGGTGTATTATTTGCACGTTCGATTACTTCTTCAACCGTTTTAAATTTCGCAACTGGTGCAACCGGTCCAAATGTTTCTTCATTCATACAAAGCATCGTGTCATTTGCCAACCCGATTACTGTCGGCTGAATGAAATATCCATCTAACTCTGTAAATTTATGGCCACCGTATAAAACTTCTCCACCCTTTTGAATTGCATCTTCAATATGTTCTTGTACTTTCGAAATTGCATTCGCATCAATAAGTGGCCCTACAGTTGTTCCTTCGCCGAATCCGTCTCCAACTTTAAGCTGCTCTACAGCTTTTGTGAACTTTCCTGCAAATTCTTCGTACACTTCTTCTTGAACGAAGACGCGGTTTGTACATATACACGTTTGTCCTGCGTTACGGAATTTCGAACCGATTACCGCTTCTACCGCCTTATCTAAATCAGCATCATTCATAACAATAAATGGAGCATGACCACCTAACTCAAGTGAAACCTTTTTCATCGTTTGTGCAGCGCTAGCCATTAATTCTTTCCCAATTTCAGTTGATCCTGTAAAGGAAACTTTTCGGACACGCTCATCTTCCATCCACGTATCAGCAATTGCTTTTGCACTACCTGTTACAATATTTATTACACCTTTTGGAATGTCTGCTTCATGTGCTAATTCAACTAACTTCAATGCCGTTAATGGTGTTTGACTCGCTGGTTTCACAACCGCTGTACAGCCCGCTGCAAGCGCTGGAGCTACCTTTCTCGTAATCATAGCAGCTGGGAAGTTCCATGGTGTAATAGCTGCCATAACCCCAACTGGTTGCTTCATAACTAAAATACGTTTATTCGGATGAGAAGCAGGAATCATTTCACCGTATATTCTCTTTCCTTCTTCTGCGTACCATTCAACAAAACTATTTGCATAATTTACTTCACCAAGTGCTTCTGCGAACGGCTTTCCTTGTTCTCTCGTCATGATTGCTGCAATTTCTTCTTTATTTTCATCAATGAGTGTGAACCATTTTTTTAACTTTACTGCACGATCTGCTGCAGTTAATTTTGACCATGATTTAAAAGCTTCGTGTGCAGCATCAACTGCCTGCTTTGCCTCTATAATCCCGCCCTTTGGTACAGTTGCAAATACTTCCTTTGTTGCTGGATTATTCACTTCGATTTGTTCTTGCAGTGTAATCCACTCACCATTTATATACATCGCCTTTTTCTCTAAGTTTACGAACGTCGCTTTTTTATCCAATGTTTTCTTCCTCCTCTATAAACTTCTTAATTTTCCTAGTAGCAGCAGATTGACTTATTTGCAAAAACTCAGCTACCTTATAACTTGATCCATACGTTTTATACGCTTTAAGAATAATATTTCTCTCTACCTCTTCCAGCATTCTATAAAGACTTTGTCCGGATTGTTCAACTGTTGCCTCTTGCATAGATAGTGGCAAATCTTCTACCGTTACAAAATCATCAGCAGTGATAACAATTCGTTCAATTACATTTTCAATCTCTCTATTATTTCCCTCCCATGAATACCCTACAAACATTTGTAACGTACTAGGAGCTAGCTTCACATCACGTCCATACTTTTTATTGAAATGCTGTAAATAATGATAGACTAACGGTAATATATCTTCTGTTCTTTCACGAAGCGGAGGAATTGAAATTGGGATTACATTTAGGCGGTAATACAAATCTTTCCTAAATGTCCCCTCTTTTACCATTTTACTTAGATCTCTATTCGTAGCGGCGACTATACGAACGTCTACTTTTTTTAAGTCTCTTCCTCCTACCGGCCGAAATGTTTTCTCCTGTAATACTTGCAAAAGTTTCGCCTGAATTTCAAGCGGCATTTCACCGATTTCATCTAAGAAAAGAGTTCCTTTATGCGCTGATTCTAACAGTCCCTTCTTCCCTTCACGATTTGCCCCTGTAAAAGACCCACCTGAATATCCAAAAAGCTCAGATTCAATTAAATTCGTCGGCAATGCCGCACAATTAATCTCATAAAAACTTTCATTTTTCCGATGACTTACTTCATGTAAATGGCGTACTAGTCGGCTTTTCCCTACTCCTGTCTCACCTAATACGAGAACAGTGCTATCCACCACAGAAACTTTTTTGATTGTTTCAACTATTTTTTGCATAGCAATGCTTTTAAAAATAAGCCCTTCATGCTCATACGTTTCTCTTAATTCTTTCTTATATGTCTTTAACTGATTATCCATCTCCTCTACCTTCTTACGTAATTGGTAGAGTTCTGTAAGATCTCGTGAATAACTAATAACTCGTCTTAAATTACCTTGTTCAGCAAATACTGGACGCGTGCGAACGTGTAAATATTCTCCTGATTTTGTTGTTTGAACAAGTTCAACTGGCCTTTTCTTTTCAATTACTTCTAATGTTGCAGACGGATAAAAAATTCCTTCTTTCTGTAGTTCTTGTACATGCTTTCCTACTAATTCCTTAGCAGAGAGTTGGTAATGTCTTTCACACGTACTATTTACACGCACAACGATTCCTTTATCATCTGTAACAAAAATTTCGTCAAATGCATATTCAAATACATCTTGTAAATCCATCAACACTCGTTCCTTTTCTGCAACCATCCTAGCCACTCCCTACTTCATATCCATCGATTCACTTTACTACCTTTATTATAAAGTGAATTTTCTGCATTTTATATAGAGTAAGCTAGAATGTTTGCGATTTATAATTCAGTTTTTAAACACGAGCGATGTTTGCTTGCTCATAACAAGCTTGCAATGATTCTTCAATTATTGTTAAACCTTCCTCTAGCTGCTCATCTGTAATAACTAATGGCATTAACACGCGAATAACATTTCCATATGTTCCTGCTGATAGTAGAAGTAATCCGCGTTTATTTGCTTCCGCACATAAATTAGCTGCCAATGTTTTGTCAGGCGCTTTAGTCTTACGATCTTGAACGAGCTCAAATGCACACATTGCCCCTAAGCCGCGCACATCACCAATGCAATTATATTTATTTTTCATCTCTTCAAATCGGTTCATTACGACTTTTCCTAATTCTATCGCTCTATCATTTAATTTCTCTTTTTCAATTACATCAAGCACAGCTAATGCAGCCGCACATCCTAGTGGGCTTCCTGCATACGTTCCGCCCAGTTCTCCCGGTGCAGACTCATTCATAATTTCTTTACGCCCAATAACACCACTAATCGGTACACCAGCACCTAATGATTTAGATACCGTAATTAAATCTGGAACGACATCATAATGATCAATTGCAAAGTATTTTCCGGTACGACTAAAGCCTGTTTGAATTTCATCCGCTACAAATAAAATACCGTGCTCTGAACAAATGCTGCGTACTTCTTGAACAAATTTCTTACTTGGAACGATAAATCCACCTTCCCCTTGAACAGGTTCCATTACAACGGCTGCAATTGTTTCTGGTGCTACTTCTGATATGAAGAAGTTCTTAAACTCTTCAATGATAAAATCATCATACTGCTCTTCTGTTAATCCTTCTGGACGACGGTATTCATATGGGAATGGCGCTTTATATACTTCTGGAGCAAATGGGCCAAATCCAAACTTATATGGTTTTACTTTACTTGTCATCGTCATTGTCATTAATGTACGCCCATGAAACCCTTTAGAAAATGCGATAATCCCAGGTCTCTTCGTATATTTACGAGCGATTTTCACCGCATTCTCAACTGCTTCTGCACCACTGTTTAAAAACAGGACTTGTTTATCAAAACTTCCTGGCGCTAATGCAGCAAGCTTTTCCGCTAATTCAATATATGGCTCATACATCATGACATTAAATCCCGTATGAATATATTGATCTACTTGTTTATGAAGTGCTTCTTTAACAGCTGGATGACAATGTCCTACGTTAATTGTTCCTATTGCTCCTGCAAAATCAATGTACTGATTACCATCAACATCTATTACAAGAGCTCCATCTGCAGACTGTACGAATGTTGGAATACCATTACTTACTCCTTTTGGTACTATATTTTGGCGGCGTTCTAATAAAGACGCTGCTTTCGGTCCTGGAATTTGTTCATTTACTTTAGCAAATTTTTTTGTGCTCATTGTGTACCCCATCCTTTTCTATACAATGTTTTCTCTTTATATTGCAAGATGTATGCCAACTTTCCCTTTCTAGTATTCATCCCATTCTCTTAATATCTCGGCATAAAAAATAAGTCTATAAAGACTCATAAAGAGTCTTTATAGACTTATCCGTTTATACATTAGACTTTCCTTGTTTCCAAATAAACTCACCTGAATGAGAAATTAAATCTTCAACAGATTGTAACACTAAATCTGCAAGTGGTTCTAACGTTTGACGATTACCCGTACCAGATAGTACACCAATTGCATAGCAGTCGCCACCATTTTTCGCTAAATATAAATCCGTCGGTGTATCCCCGACGACCGCTACTTCACATGTTTCTAAATTAAATCTCTCACAAAACGATTCTACAATTCTTTTATCTGGTTTCTGTGCTGGAAACGTATCTGAGGCTATGACACAATCAAAAAAGTGCTCTAATTGATACTGCTTTAAAAATAATTCTGTCGGTGCAAAATCATCAGCTGTGACGACACCTAAAATAAACCCTCTATCCTTTAATGCTTGTAAAATTTTTGGTAAATCTGCCGTCATTCTCATATGTTCTCGATGCTCATACATAAGAGAAAATAACTTTTCACTTACCCATTCGTGCATCTCCTCTTCCTTAGATGACGTAATATACTTACAAAGCCCCTTTGCTACATCGAGGCTTGTTCCAGCAGCTATTGCACTACGAGGATGAACAAATGCCCCATCCACACCGATTTCTTTTAACAAAGCCTGCTGCATTGACTGTGGGAGTTGATATAATTTTATACATTCAGCGACAAGCTCTTCAGCTACTTTTATCCAAATTGAATGAAAATCCATTAATGTCCCGTCTTTATCAAATAATATTGCTTTTACCTTCTCCATAGCACACTACCTCTCGTTTCTTATCTCCTCCAGTGTATCAATAAAGTATGGATATAAAATAAACGAATTGTAAAAATACCATAAAAATCAAACTAACTTCCAATTTACAATTCCTATATAAAAACAAAAAGGATGCCTTTAAAGGGCATCCTCTTGATGTTCAGGAACAAATAGTTCTAGACAATGATATATATTTTCGAATTCCATCGGCGCATCTCCACCATATTCACCATCTAAATTAATCATTAGTTTATCTGGTGAATGCACTTTAATTCGATTCGCTTGTGTATATAGCACTTTTGGATTGTTAATATGTTCCCCACGCTGCGCTTGTGTTGCTGCTTTAATTAAATCAGCGATAGAACCTTTTTTCAGCACTAATAAATCAAATAACCCATCGTTAATAGACGCATATGGTGCTACCTTTTCGAATCCACCAACTGAACGAGTATTTGTAATTAAAAACATCGTAATTTCTTCTTGTAGTAACTTCCCATCATACTCAATTTCAACATATGTTGGATGTAATGATGGTAACATTTCGATTCCTTTTAAATAATAAGCAAGTTGACCTAATACTGTCTTTAGCTTGCTTGGTACTTCATATGTTAATTCTGTAATGCGGCCGCCACCAGCAATATTAATGAAATATGTATCATTCGCTCTCCCAAGATCTAAAGGAACCGTTTTCCCTTCACAAATAATATCCGCTGCCTCTTCAATAGCACGTGGCACACCGATTGCACGTGCAAAGTCATTTGTCGTTCCAACTGGAATAATTCCAAACTTCGGACGATGCTCATGTCCCACTAAACCATTTACCACTTCATTTAACGTACCGTCACCACCTGCAGCAATAACAACATCAAACTTACGATCCGCAGCTTGCCTCGCCGCCACAGTTGCATCTCCAGGACCAGTTGTCGCATGACAAGATGCTTCATATCCAGCTTGTTCTAATTTTTGTAATACTTCTGGTAAGCTCTTCTTAAATAGCTCACGTCCAGAAGTAGGGTTATAAATAATCCTTGCTCGCTTCATCATTTATTAGCACAGGAAATTTCTTTATGTATCGAAAAAGAACATACCGAACTTCTATTCAGTATTCCCATGCCTACCTCCTCTCATCTTCCTATCCTTCTTTTATCCCGCTCAAACAGGCAGTAAGAACCCGATTCGTGTAGCCCATCAAAAGTAAATATTCATTTTCAATGGTTTTGTTTTATTTGACAAAAAAATTTATGTCCATCTATTTCCTCACAACAATTTACATATAACGAATAATAATTATCTATTATTTCATGAGATGAAAAAAACCTCTATGTCTAGATTTATCATTATTCCCACCTTTTTGCAACTATCATACCATAGTTGCTATACAAACATTTTTTCACTTTTGACAGTTAATCAAACGTTTATTTAAATTATTTTTCACCATTTAAACAAACGTTTGATTAACTCAGAAAAAACACCCAAATACGGGTGTTTTTTCTGTTTAATCTTTAAGAATCTATACTATTTTAGCGCTCAAAAATAAGAATTCCTCTTTTATTTTTATCGCTTATTAATCTCTTCAAGTAAGATTTTGTTAACAAGCGGTGGATTGGCTTGTCCTTTTGTCGCTTTCATAATTTGACCAACTAAGAAGCCAATTGCACGGTCTTTACCGTTTTTAAAGTCTTCGATAGATTGCTCATTATTATCAAGAATTTCTGTTACAACCTTACGAAGTGTACCTTCGTCAGAAATTTGAACAAGACCTTTCGCTTTAACGATTTCTTCTGGGTCTCCACCTTTTTCAATTAATTCATTAAATACTTTCTTCGCGATTTTAGAAGAAATTGTACCTTTTTCAATTAATTGAACCATTTTAGATAAACCAGCAGGCGTTAACGCAACGTCTTTTAATTCTTTTTGCTGTTTGTTTAAGTATGCAAGCACTTCACCCATTAACCAGTTTGATGTTAATTTCGCATCTGCTCCATCTTCAATTGCTGCTTCAAAGAAATCAGACATCTCTTTCGTTAATGTTAATACGTGTGCATCATAAGCTGGCAAGCCAATTTCTGCAACATAGCGAGCTTTACGTGCATCTGGAAGTTCTGGAATCGAAGCACGAATTTCTTCTTTCCACTCATCATCGATGTAAAGTTCAACTAAGTCTGGCTCTGGGAAGTAACGGTAATCGTCAGATCCTTCTTTTATACGCATTAAGATTGTTTTCTTCGTTGCTTCATCATAACGACGTGTTTCTTGTTGGATGATACCACCAGATAATAATTCTTTTTCTTGGCGCACTTGCTCATGCTCAAGACCTTTTTGCACGTAAGTGAATGAGTTTAAGTTTTTCAGTTCTGCTTTTGTACCGAATTTCTCTTGTCCAACAGGACGAAGTGAAATATTCGCATCACAACGAAGAGAACCTTCTTCCATCTTACAATCAGATACGCCTGTATATTGAATGATTGATTTTAACTTCTCTAAGTATGCATATGCTTCTTCTGGAGTACGCATATCTGGCTCAGATACGATCTCGATTAAAGGCATACCTTGACGGTTGTAATCTACTAATGAACCGTCAGCTGTATGCGTTGATTTACCAGCATCTTCTTCTAAATGAAGACGTGTAATACCGATACGTTTCTTTTTACCGTCTACTTCGATTTCAATCCAACCATTTTCACCAATTGGCTTATCAAATTGAGAGATTTGGTAAGCTTTCGGATTATCTGGGTAGAAATAGTTTTTACGGTCGAACTTCGTTTCCGTTGCAATTTCACAGTTTAATGCCATTGCAGCTTTCATTGCAAAGTTAACTGCTTCTTTATTTAAAGTAGGAAGTACCCCTGGGTATCCTAAGTCAATTACACTTGTTTGTGTATTTGGCTCCGCTCCGAATTCTGTTGGACTCGCAGAGAAAATTTTCGAATTTGTTTTTAACTCAACGTGAACCTCTAAACCAATAATTGTTTCTAAATTCATCTATGCTCGCCTCCTTACAGACTTGCTTTTTTTGTATGATAGTCTGTTGCTTGCTCAAACGCATGTGCAACGCGGTAAATTGTCGCTTCATCGAAGTGTTTACCAATGATTTGTAGACCAAGTGGCATGTTGTTAGCACCGAATCCACATGGGACAGAAATCGCTGGAACACCCGCTAAGTTTACTGGGATTGTTAAAATGTCATTTGCATACATTGTCATTGGATCGTCCACTTTTTCGCCCACTTTAAATGCCGGAGTTGGCGTTGTTGGTCCGATAATAACATCATAGTTAGCAAATACATTTTCAAAGTCGTTTTTAATTAATGTACGTACTTGTTGTGCTTTTTTGTAATATGCATCATAGTAACCAGAGCTAAGAGCAAATGTACCAAGCATAATACGACGTTTTACTTCATCTCCGAAACCTTCGCTACGTGTGTTTTTGTAAAGATCTAATAAGTTATTTACATTATCAGAACGAACACCGTAACGTACGCCATCAAAGCGTGAAAGGTTAGCAGATGCTTCAGAAGAAGATAATAAGTAATACGTTGCTAGAGCGTATTTAGAGTGTGGAAGAGATACTTCCTCCCAAGTTGCACCCATACCTTCTAATACTTTTAACGCAGCTAGTACTGACTCACGAGCTTCTTCGCCAACACCTTCGCCTAAGTATTCTTTCGGTACAGCAATGCGTAAACCTTTAACGTCGCCTGTTAAACCAGCTAAGTAGTTTCCTACTTCAACGTTTGCAGAAGTTGCATCCATACGGTCAATACCTGAAATAGCTTGTAATAAGTATGCATTGTCTTCTACTGTACGTGTAATCGGTCCGATTTGGTCAAGTGAAGATGCGAATGCTACTAATCCGTAACGAGATACGCGTCCGTAAGTTGGTTTTAAACCTACAACGCCGCAATATGCAGCTGGCTGACGGATAGAACCACCCGTATCAGAACCTAGAGAGAATAATACTTCTCCTGCTGCTACAGCTGCTGCAGAACCACCACTAGATCCGCCTGGAACGTAATCTAAGTTCCATGGGTTTTTCGTAGCGTAGAAACCTGAGTTTTCATTTGAAGAACCCATTGCGAACTCGTCCATATTTAATTTACCGATTGTAACTGTGTCAGCAGCTTTTAGCTTTTGTACAACTGTCGCATCGTAAATTGGATCGAAGTTTGCTAACATTTTGCTCGCACAAGTTGTACGAAGGCCGTTAGTTACAATGTTATCTTTTACACCGATTGGCATACCGAATAATAAACCATTATCCTCAGCACCAATTTTCGCGTCTAATTCTTTCGCTTTCGCACGGGCATTTTCTTCATCTAATGTAAGAAAAGCTTTTACGTTATCTTCAACATCCGCAATACGTTTGTAAGATTCTTCTACTAAATCCGTAACGGAAATTTCTTTGTTGTTTAACTTCTTATGTAACTCTGATACCGAATGATCAAATAATGACATCGAAATTCCCTCCTCTATTCTAATACTGCTGGAACACGGATTTGATTATCTTTGTGATCCGGTGCATTTTTTAATACTTCTTCTACTGGTAAACCTTTTTCTGGTACATCTTCACGCATAACATTTTTCATAGTTAATACGTGAGTTGTTGGTTTTACATCAGTTGTATCTAATTCATTTAACTGTTCTGCAAATGTAACAATTGCATCTAGTTGTTTTTGGAATTTTTCTGCTTCTTGATCAGTAATTGCAAGACGTGCTAAATGTGCTACGTGCTTTACATTCTCAACGGAAATTCTTGACACGGCTAGGCCACCTCCATAATATATCGTTCAATCTACAATACTATTGATGATACCAAATTTTCAGTACTTCAAGCAAGTCAACACACGGTACTTACGGTATTTTTACATAAAAAAAGAAAGGCAAATGCCTTTCTTTACGATTTACTCTTTATCTAACGGTTTATTTTTCGGAAATCTCTCGTTATCCTCTTCATTATCACGAATTGTTTTTTGTAATACAAAACAAGACATTGTTAAAAATAATGTTCCAATTAAATAGTATCCTTTTACACTAAGCGTTTCATCTAACGTATAAATCCCAATTAGCATACCTGAAAGCGCGCAAACAAATGAAGTCCATGCTAAAAACGTGAACGCTTGCGTATTTCGTCTTCTCATCGTTCTCCCCCTCGTTGGCTGTACACCCATTATAGATAAATATATTTATCATGATGGATTTTTATGTAAATTCTATTTTGCTATTTATAAATCTATCATAAAAAAATATTATTTTAAAGGTAGTTTTCTGTCTAATCTGAAAAAAACAATTAAAACGATTGACATTTATTTCAATTCTACATAAAATAAAAATAAATATTACGAACCTCGAAATATACGGGAGTGGAAATAATTGTTGCAATATGAACATTTTTTAGACTTACTGCTAGATAATGCCAAGAAACTTTTCTATCCTGAAGAATGGGTAAGCCTAGATTTAACACTTTCTAAAACAGAAGTATTTTGTTTACTTTGGATGGAGCGAAATACAGATATTACAATGACAAAAATCGCTGAACTTCTTGATATACCGATGAGTACAACGACAGGCGTTGTAAATCGTCTTGTAAAAAAGGGGTATATTGAACGATACCGTGATGAAAACGATCGACGTATTGTATTAATTCGTTTAACAGAAAACGGCGTAATGCTCGTTCAAGAAGTGAAACAAAATGCGGCCCATTACTTTAACCTAGTGACAGAAGCTTTGTCAGAAGAAGAAACAGCTTTCTTACTACAAATATTCCAAAAGATCATGAATCACATCGCTACGTCACAGCAAAAAACAGAAGAAAAGGTTTCTACACCTAAAATGAAAAACATTCCGATTGAATAAAACCCTAGCTGGGTTTTTATTCAATTAAATACTTCGACACTCGTAATATTCGAAACTCGAAACAAAGGGGATAGAATGATGAGAATTATTTTGTATACAGGTAAAGGCGGCGTAGGAAAAACTAGCATTTCAGCAGCAACAGCAATCCAAAGTGCAAAACAAGGATTAAAAACATTAGTAATGAGCACAGATCCTGCTCATAGTTTAGGAGATTCATTTGGCATAAAACTATCTTCTGAGCCACTAGAAATTCGCGAAAACTTGTGGGCACAAGAAATTAACACCATTTATGAAATGGAAAAAGGCTGGGGGAAATTGCAGAAATATATTACACTACTCTTCACTTCCAAAGCAGCTGATGATATTACAACAGAAGAATTAACGATGTTCCCTGGTATGGAAGATTTAATTAGCTTACTTCGAGTACTCGATTACTATAAAAACAACACTTACGAAGTCATCATTATTGATTGCGCACCGACTGGAGAAACTTTAGCAATGCTTAGCTTTCCAGACATGCTCGGCTGGTGGATGGAAAAACTCTTTCCTATTAAAAGGAAGATTTTAAAAGTTGTTCGTCCTGTAGCTCAACCACTTCTTGGTGTCCCCCTTCCAACCGATGATATTATGGACGAATTAACAAATACACTTGAACAGCTTGGAGAAATGAGAGATATTTTATCAAACCGAGAAGTAACAAGTATCCGCATCGTTGTAAATCCTGAAAAAATGGTCATTAAAGAAGCTCAGCGTAGTTTTACTTATTTAAACTTATACGATTATAACGTGGATGCCATTATGATTAACCGCGTCATCCCTAACACTGTTACCGACCCTTACTTTCAGGCATGGAAAGATACACAAAAGAAATATAAGGCGTTAATTAAAGATAGTTTTCAGCCACTTCCTATTTACGAAGCTCCCATGTTTGAACAAGAAGTTGTTGGTTTACCTATGTTAGAGCGTGTAGGAAATGCTTTATTTAAATCAGACCCTTCTCCTACTGAAGTGAAATTTAATGGCCGCACACAATATGTAAAAAAAGATGGCGATGAGTATATTTTCGTTCTGTCCATTCCCTTCTCAAACAAAAGTGAACTTTCATTAAATCAAAAAGGTGATGAACTTATTATTCGAGCCGGCTCTATGAAGCGGAATATCACCTTGCCAAAAACATTAACACACCTTTCTATTCAAGGAGCTAAGTTTGAAGATGATGTACTAAACATTCGGTTTGGAGGTGTAGTACATGCATGATGAATTACTAAGAAAGGTAATTCGTACAAAAATAAAAATCGGTATGCGTATATTAGAAGAGCTACCGAATCCGATTCAGCAATCAGCTAAGCAAGCACTAAACATTTTACAGGAAGAGCTATCTTCTTATATAGAAGCACAACCACATCCCGAGGATCATTTAAAAAGTATCATAATTGAATAACTATATCTGTATAGAAGGCCTGTTTTTTTATAGGCTTTCTATATCTTTATTGGAGCTGATGTAAGTTGATAAAAACATCTTCAACAAGACGTTTCACCACTAATACAATTTGGCTAATCCCCTTTTTATTTTTCATTCACAACCTTGAAGAGGCCTTTCAAATGCCACAATACCTTGCTAATCAATTTTCGATTCACTTTATAACTAACACACAATTTTTCATTGCAATTACTATATTAACAATCTTTGTCTTACTCATAATTATTCTATATCAGTTAAACATCATATCTTCTATTTACTGGATTATTTTTATTCAAGGAGCTATCTTCTTCAACTCTGTTCAACATCTTATTTTGTTTTTCATTTATCGTTCCTATAACCCTGGCGCAATATCAGCAGTTTTCATTGTCATCTTTTCTATTTTCTTTTTGTTATCCGAAAAACACTTCATTCATAAAAAGCAATTCGTAATTACACTCCTTTTCAGCTTATTTTCTTATCCAGTTATAATTTGGATTACCTTACTATTTGCTAGCTATTTTCATTAATAAAAAAAGACCAGGAATGGTCTTATCCCTGTCAAGTAGACAATGTTAAAAAGACTAAGCAGCCATCGAGATTCGATATTCTATCGGCGCTCGATGGTTGAGTCGTTTTTGGAACCGTTTATAGTTATAAAAGTAAATATATTCTTCAATTGCTTGTATTAAATCTTCTTCTGTTTTAAAATGATTCAAATACAACATCTCCGATTTAAAATGGGAGAAAAATGACTCGATACAAGCGTTATCATGGCAGTTTCCTTTGCGAGAGTGGCTACCAATGATACCTAAATCGGAAAGTCGTTTATTGTAGGCATGAGATGTGTACTGGAATCCCTGATCTGAATGGAGAATGGTTCCACGCACATCTCTTTTTTGTGCCACCATTTCAATTGTATCTAATACAAGTTCATTATCATTCCGCTTGGATATTTTCCAAGAAACAACTTCGTTATTATAAATATCTTGGACAACAGAAAGATACCGAAATCCCTCTTGGAATCGTAGGTAAGTAATATCTGTAACAAGTGCCTCATTTTGTTGGCGATCTTTAAATTCACGGTTTAAAACATTCGGAAAAACATTGGAATAGTTCCCTTTAAAGAAGCGACGCTTCTTTCGAATAATAGATTGAATATTGAGCTCACTCATTAAGCGATATACTTTTTTGTGATTTATAAAATATCCCTCTTCCTGTAAAGCGATTTTCATACGTGGATAACCATATTCTTTGTGCTTTACGTGAATAGATCGCATTACCTTTTTTAGTCGTTTCTCGGATTTTAGTCGTATGTTTTCCATACCTTTGGTATGAATCCACTTATAGTAACTGGAACGATGTACACCCGCAAATTTCGTAAGCCATATAACTGGATACTTTGTCTTTAATGATTCAATGATATGATATCTCTCTTTATGTTTTAGTACGCCTCCATTTATAGATTTGGATACTGCTTTTTTAAATATTCAACCTGCGCTTTATAGTAGTCACGTTCCTCTTCAATCGTCTTAAAATAAACACGTTTTCCTTTTAGAGGGTTTGGTATACCTTTCATTCCCCCATTTTTCCCGCGAGTATCTGTAATCTCACCACATTCTTTATATTTTTTGACCCAATTTTTAAGCTGGGTAGAACTTCTAATCTGATATCTTTCCTTTATCATATTGTAACTTCCTTCACCGTTTAAATAACTTTGAACAGCTGATAACTTTAATTCTTCTGAATAGGTATTAAATGTTGAACCTTTTTTAGTCATGAAAAATCCCCTCCAAGTAATAGTGTAACATCCATGTATGTTCATGGTCTTTTTACACTGTCTACCTAAAGGGGATAATATCAGAAAACTCCTGGTCCATTACTCTACTTAACAAACATTGGATTCTACGTTATACAGAATTGGAAGGTACAAAATTAGGGTTTTGTTTGTTAAATAGATTATATGTTGAACGAGCTAACAGCGGAGGGGTTCCTACTGTTAATCGTTAAACCCGATAATTATTTTACGATTTTTTCAAGCTCCTCAAGTGAAAGATCTACTGAAATTGCACCATCATTCGTTTCTTTCTTAATTGCATCTGTTACTTCTTTTGAATGATACAATTCAATTACTTTTTTCAGCGTTGGATCATCTTTGTCTTTCGTACGAGCTGCGAAAATATTAATATAAGGTTTCGCATTTTCATTCTTTGGATCTTCTAAGAAAATAGGATCCTTCGCTGGATCTAATCCAGCTTGACCAGCAACACCGTTATTAATAACTGAAGCTGCTACATCTTTTAATACACGAGGTGTTTGCTGTGCGATAACCGGTGTAATTTTTAACTTCTTCGGATTTTCAGCGATACCACTTGGATCCCCAAATAGGCCGAAATCTTTCTTAAGCTTTAATAATCCCGCTGCATCAAGAAGTTTTAATGCACGCGCCTGGTTCGTTGGATCATTTGGAATAGCAATTTCTGAACCATCTGGGATTTCATTTGCTTTCTTATATTTTTCAGAGTATAAACCCATTGGTGCAATTTGCGTTGTACCGACAGCTGTAATATCTAACTTATGCTCCTTTTTAAATTGCTCTAAGAAAGCGATATGCTGGAATGAGTTTAGTTCAATATCTCCATCAGCTAACGCTTTATTTGGCGTTGTGTAATCAGAGAACTCAACTAGTTTAATTTTAATCCCTTCTTTTTCAGCTTTTTTCTTCAAAATTTCCCAAGCGTCTCCATCTGTTCCAGTTACACCGACGCGAACTACTTTCTCTTTCGCTCCTGCACCTGTATCTCCACCTGAGCAGCCGCTTAAAGCTGTAACTCCTACGATCGCTGATAATGCAAATGCTAAAATTTTCTTCATTTTCTTTTCCCCTCTTCCTTTTTATGATCTACGTAAAAAGACTTTTGCAAAGTAGTTTCCTAAATTTTGAGCTATTTGTACGAGAATAATAAGTAAAACAACCGTTACGAACATAACTGACGTATCAAAACGTTGATAACCATATGTCATTGCTAAGTCACCAAGACCGCCACCACCGACAAGCCCAGCAACTGCTGAAAATTCAATTAAACCAACTGTCATAAACGTAACACCTAAGATTAATGGCGCTAACGCTTCTGGCACAAGAATTTCAAAAACAATTCTAATTGGTGAAGCTCCCATTGCTTGCGCTGCTTCAATTACCCCTTTCGGAACAGAAACAAGATTTGTTTCAACCATTCTAGCAATACCGATTGATGCAACTAACGTCATTGGAAAGATTGCTGCTGCTGTTCCAATCGTCGTTCCGATAACACTTCTTGTTAGTGGGCTTAAAGCTACTAAGAAGATGATGAATGGAACCGGACGAATTGTATTAATAATGATATTAAGAATAGAAAAGACCCATTTATTTTCTAAAAAGTTTCCTTTTCTCGTTACATACAACAGTAAACCTAGAGGTATACCAAGAATTGTAGCAAATATAAGGGTTACAATTACCATTAAGAGGGTATCCCCCGTCGCATCTAATATGCGGGGCCAAAATATACTCCAATCAACCCGCATGAGCTTCTACCTCCTTCAGCTGCACTTGCAGTCTTAGATGTTGTAATGCTTTTTGAATTTCTTTCTGCTCACCTTGCAATTCTACAAGTAGATTTCCAAATAACACATTTTGAAGTTCAATAATATTTCCGTACAGTACGTTTACATCGACGTTATAATTTTTCGCGATATATGATAGTACTGGCTGTCCTGTCTCTTCACCAGTAAATGTTAAGCGATAAATCTGTCCACCATTTTGAATTTTCCCTAGAACACTTTCCGGTAAATGATCATTAATAACAGAACGTACAAAGTTTTGAGTTGTCTTTGTTTTTGGTTGTGTGAAAACGTCAAACAGTTTCCCTTCTTCAATAACCTTTCCCTTCTCCATTACAGCTACACGGTGACAAATTTCTTTCACTACGTGCATTTCATGTGTAATGAGTAGGATTGTTACATTATATTCTCGATTTACTTTCTTTAATAAGTTCAGAATTTCTGTCGTTGTTTCTGGATCTAAAGCTGATGTTGCCTCATCACATATGAGAATATCCGGTGATGTCGCCAGTGCTCTTGCAATCCCAACGCGCTGCTTTTGTCCACCTGATAACTGCTCTGGATAATAGTTTGCTTTATCTTCTAGACCAACAAATTTTAGTAATTCAGTTACTCTTTCTTTTATTTCATTCTTTGGCAATTTCGCTAACTTTAATGGATACGCAATATTTCCAAACACTGTTCTTGAATTAAATAAATTAAAGCTTTGAAAAATCATCCCGATTCTTTGTCTTAATTTCCGTAATTCTTTCGTCGATAATGATGTAATATCTTTATCATCTATTGAAATCGTTCCTGCAGTTGGTCTCTCTAGCATGTTTACTAGACGTAATAACGTACTCTTTCCAGCACCACTAAATCCGATAATGCCAAAAATTTCGCCCTTTTCAACTGATAGCGTTACATCCTCCACTGCATGAACAGATTGCCCACCTGATTCATATACTTTACTTACATTGTTAAAAGAAATCATTTTCTTCCCTCCTATATGCTGTAAAACTTGAAGTAGAGATTTCGAGGTAAAATAAAAAGTGCTCTCCTTCTTATCACCTATAAAAGATAAGAAGGAGAGCACTTATATGTACTCGTTCACATCTTCTCATCTTCCAAGCTTATTTTAAAGCTTGCTGGAATTAGCACGGTATTTAAAAACCCGTTGCTGAGGTATCGTAGGGCCAGTCCCTCCACCTCTCTGGATAAGAGTGTATCGATTTAATTGTCATTTAATTAATTCTCATTATAGAACTCAGAATAATAAGAGTCAATACATTTTTCAGAAAAACATTAATTATTTCTCTATTAAAATTTTCAAATAAAAATCACAATACAATGTTATGTTAAATTCTCCTCCCTCATACTTTTTAAAAGGAGAATCCTCTCTATGAATTGAATAACATTATTTGAATATGAAACTCGGAGGAAGATGAATATATGAAAACAGCCCTTTTGCTCGTCGATATTCAAAATGATTATTTTCCAAATGGAAAGATGGAATTACGTAATCCAGTAGAAGCAAGTGAATATGCTGAACAGCTACTGCAACATTTTAGAATAAGAAACGAACCTATTTTTCATATCCAGCATGTAGCTATAAAAGATAACGCTACTTTTTTCCTACCCAATACAGAAGGTGTCCATATTCACGAAAATGTCCGTCCACTTAGAGAGGAAACCGTTATCCTTAAACATTATCCAAATAGCTTCCGAGAAACTGATCTTCTAGAACGATTACAACGTTCAGGAATTGAGCACGTCGTAATATGCGGGATGATGACCCATATGTGTATTGATGCTACGGTAAGGGCTGCTTTTGATTTTGGCCTTCACTGTACCCTAATACACGATGCTTGTGCTACAAAAGATCTTTCATTTAAGAATGCTACTATACCAGCTGTTTATATTCATAATACAATTTTGGCGAGTTTAAATGGAGTATACGCAAATGTAAGGAGTACAACAGAGTTTTTAGCGATCTAAAAAAACACTCCTTTCAGTGAGCAAAACCGAAAGGAGTGTTCTCTTGTCTAACCATAGATTTTCTTTCAAATTGTATTATACAGGAAATTCTCAAAATGAATACTAAAAAATATGACTAATAAGTCAATTTTTCTCGCTATTTTGTTTCTATTTACATGTTTATCCCCCTATTAATAGGGTTTAACTAATTTCAAAGAACAAATAGTAATATTTAGTAATCTCTTCTTAATTGAAATTAACTAGCTTCTATTATAGAGAATTTCTCAAAAAGAAAAGATCTTCACAGTCTGTGAAGATCTTTTCTACTATTTCTTATAAAGTTTCAGAAGTAGTTTTTGCTTGCATGTGAAGCGCTAAGTAATCAGGGCCACCAGCTTTAGAGTCTGTACCAGACATGTTAAAGCCACCGAATGGTTGATAACCTACGATTGCACCAGTACATCCACGGTTGAAGTATAAGTTACCAACGTGGAAGTCTTCACGTGCTTTTTCAATATGGTCACGGTTGTTAGTAACAACTGCTCCTGTTAAACCGTATTCTGTATTGTTTGCAATTGCAAGTGCATGATCAAAGTCTTTTGCTTTACAGAATGCTACTACTGGTCCGAAGATTTCTTCTTTCATTAAGCGAGCATCTTCTGCAACGTCAGCAACGATTGTTGGTTGGATGAACCAGCCTTTAGAATCGTCTCCTTCGCCACCAGCTAGGATTCTACCTTCTTCTTTACCAATTGCAACATAGCTCATTACTTTATCGAATGCAGCTTGGTCATTAACAGGACCCATGTTTGTACCTAATACAGCTGGGTTAGCAACTGTTAATTCTTTTGTTAATTCAACTGCACGATTTAATACGTGATCGTATACATCTTCGTGGATTACTGCACGAGAACATGCAGAACATTTTTGTCCTGAGAATCCGAATGCTGATGCAACGATAGATTTAGCAGCTAATTCAAGATCTGCTTCTTTATCAACAACGATTGTATCTTTACCGCCCATTTCAGCGATAACACGTTTTAACCAAATTTGTCCTGGATTTACTTTTGCTGCCCGCTCATAAATACGAATACCTACATCGCGTGATCCAGTGAAGCTAACGAAGCGTGTACGAGGGTGATCTACTAAGTAATCACCAACTTCAGAACCGTTACCTGGAACGAAGTTAACTACGCCAGCTGGTAAGCCAGCTTCTTCTAATACTTCCATAAATTTCGCTGCTACTACAGGAGTTGTACTAGCTGGTTTTAGTAATACTGTGTTACCAGAAACTAAAGCAGCTGTTGTCATACCTGCCATAATTGCGAATGGGAAGTTCCAAGGAGAAATGATAACACCTACTCCTAATGGAATGTAAGAGAAACGATTATATTCAATTGGACGGCTTTCTACTGGAATACCATCTTTTAATTTCAACATTTGACGAGCATAATATTCCATAAAGTCGATTGCTTCTGCTGTATCAGCATCTGCCTCATTCCATGGTTTACCTGCTTCTTTTACAAGAATAGCAGAGAACTCATGTTTTCTACGACGAACGATTGCTGCAGCACGGAATAAAATGTCTGCACGCATTTCTGGTTTTGACTTTCTCCAAGTTTGGAATGTTGCATCCGCTACTTGCATTGCTTTTTCAGCTAATTCACGGCTTGCTTTTGAAACGCGACCAACAAGTTCCTCTTTATTTGCAGGGTTTACAGAAACAATTTTGTCTTCTGTAGTGATCTTTTCTCCCCCGATAATTAATGGATAGTCTTGTCCAAGATAAGATTCTACTTTCTTTAAACCTTCTTCAAACGCTAATTTGTTAGCCTCTACTGAAAAATCTGTAAATGGCTCATGTTTGTATGCTACTACCATTTTTTTAGCCTCCCCTTAGAAAAACGTTTACATTTTACAACATTATTCTACACGATAATTTAGATTTATTCAAATATTCCTAGACTTATATTTTAAAAATTAATTAATTTTTAAAATATAATAAAAAAAAGAGATTCATACATACGTATGAATCTACAAAATATGAGTATATTCCAAAACATTTTTCCCTATTAACAAAATAGTAACTAATAAAAATAAAGTCCTTACATATCCAACACCTTTTTGAACCGCAAACTTCGATCCAAAATAAGCACCTAAAATCATTGATAACCCCATAATAATACCGTATTCAAAATGAATCACATCTAAAAATAAAAAAGTAATTAAAGATACGATATTACTAACGAAATTCAATAGTTTTCCAGATGCTGCCGCTTGAATAAAATCCAAACCAATTAATAAAAATGCAAAAATTAAAAAGGATCCTGTCCCCGGTCCAAAAAATCCGTCGTAAAACCCTATCATTAAAATAACAAAGAAAAACATTATTGTTTTCCCTTTTGTCATCTTTTTATAGGTAGATGCACTTCCCCAATCTTTTTTCGCAATAATATAAATAGCAATAAAAACCAACATCACAAGTACTAGTGGACGCAAAATATCAGGCGGAATAAACTTTACTACTAAGGCACCTGCGACTGCTCCAACAATAGTTAATGGGATTAACTTTCCTACAATTCGAAAATCAACCTTACCTGATCGAATAAAATAAATTGTACTCGTAAGCGTCCCCATCGTTGCAGCTAATTTATTTGTTGCGATTGCCGAAGCTGGTGATAAACCAACAAACATAAGTGCAGGAAGCGAAATTAACCCTCCTCCTCCAACAACCGAATCAATAAAAGCAGCTAAAAACCCGAATGCAATTAATAAAATAATGACTTGAAAGCTTAGTTCTTCCATGATTTTACCCCTTACCCCTTTATTTGTAACATTTAAAATTATAACAAAATTTTTCGAGAAAAAAAGCTGTTCCTTTATAGAAACAGCTTTCATCTTTAGTCTAAAATTTTCACAAGTGGTTCATCTTGCTTCGCTTCACGTATAATAATTGCTTCTGGGCGTTCCACTGATTTAATTGTTACTTGTACTTTCATATAATTCGGGAAGTATTCCATAACAAGTCCAGCTACATATTGTGTAAAACCAATGACTTCAGCTTTCCCATTGAATTGGACAGGAATATCGAGCTTCATTTCTTTTAATTCATCATCTCTATACATTCCAGTACCAATAATAGCTGTATAATCGCCTTGGAAATATTCACTTAATTTTGATTTAAAGTTTGACACCCTTGCAAGATCTTCACGTTTATTATCCGATTTCGCTTGTTCAGACGGGAACAAATAGTATTTCTCATTGATCGGCTTCCAATCCTCAACCGTTTCACTGCCTTTTTCTACCTTAGCATAAGAAACAAAATTCCCTGGTACAAGCGAAGACTTTGGACCTTGACGATAAATTGCAAATGTAACCGGAACATCTTTTATTCCAGGCTTTTTTTGCTGCATGACTTTCAAGATTTCTTGTGCCATTTTTTTCCCTTCAGCTAACATTTTTTCTTGCTCGATTTTAGCCTCACGCGGATAACCATGCTCTTCCTCGTAATAATGAACCGAATTCATCGCTAATCCAACTACAACACCATCAGGCTCAGTACCTTTATCACCATTTTGTAAGTAATAGTCATGTTCTAAAATATTTGAGATATACATTGGATTTTTTGTATTTTTTACTTCTAACGATTCTGATCCTTCACCTAAGGCAGGATTCAACCCTATATTTGGAAATTTAACCGCATCTTTTTTCAACTTATCCTCTAGCTCTTTTTGTTCAGCATCTGTACGCTTTCTTTTCACAAGCATTTGAATCGTTTGTGTGTCTAAAACGTCTCCACCTTTAAAGAAATAATCTTTCGTACTAAATGATTCTTTCGCAATGCGCATTAGTCCCGTTTCAAATTCATCTATATCTAGACGATTGTTCAAACTTTGTCCAACTAAACCACGTGCACGACCTGGATCAAATGGAAATGTTGTCTTATAATACTCATCCGAAATGGAATATTTTGAGATAACCGCTTGCTCTTTCGCTTTCCCTGATTTCTCAACTGTTTTTTCATCTTTGTTAGAACCCATGCTACACCCACTTACAAGTAGGCTAAGACTTAATACCGCTAACGCTATTTTTTTCATCGTAAGTTTGCACCTCTTACTTATTCAGCTCTTGTAAGAACCTCTCTTCATTCCAAACTTCAACATTGTGCTTCTCTGCTTGCGCTAATTTCGAACCAGCAGCTTCACCAGCAACAACTAAATCCGTACTTTTACTAACACTTCCTGTTACTTTTCCACCAAGTGCCTCAATCTTTTTCTTCGCTTCACTTCGCCCCATAACTTCTAGCTTACCTGTTAAGACAACCGTTTTTCCTGCAAAGTAAGATTCAACATTTTGTAAATCTGCACTTTTTATACCTTTGTATGTCATGTTCACGCCATACTCTTTAAACTGTTGTAATAGCTCTAATACGTCTTCATTATCAAAATATGTTACAACGGATTGAGCCATTTTTTCACCAATTTCATTAATTGCTTTTAGTTCTTCTTCCGTTGCTTTCACAAGCGCATCCATCGTTTCGAAATGCTCCGCAAATGTGCGTGCTGCTTTCGCTCCAACGTGGCGAATTCCAAGACCAAATAATAATCGCTCTAATGAGTTTTCCTTCGAATTATCAATTGCTTGTACTAAATTTGTTGCTGATTTTTCACCAAAACGCTCTAACTGTAGTAATTGTTCTTTCGTCAATGCATATAAATCTGCAAACGTACGAATATAATCCGCATCAAAGAGTTGTGTAATTACACGTTCTCCAAGTCCGTCAATATTCATTGCATTTCTTGAAACGAAATGGATTAATCCTTCACGAATTTGAGCTGGACAAGTCGGATTTATACATCGAAGTGCTACTTCTTCTTCCAAACGAACAAGTTCACTCTCACACGCTGGACAATGCGTTGGCATATGATATTCTTCTTCCTCACCAGTACGCTTATCAAAAATAACGTTCACAACTTCAGGAATGATATCTCCAGCTTTTTTCACAACAACGTAGTCACCGATTCGAATATCTTTTTCACGAATTAAATCTTCGTTATGTAAAGAAGCACGACGAACAATCGTTCCAGCTACTCGCACTGGCTCTAGCTCTGCAGTTGGTGTTACAACCCCTGTGCGGCCGACACTTAATTCAATTCCTGTTAATCTCGTCACAACTTCTTCAGCTGGGAATTTATAAGCAATCGCCCATCTTGGACTCTTTGCTGTAGTTCCTAAGCTTTCTTGAAGAGCAACATCGTCTACTTTTATAACGATTCCATCAATCTCATAATCAAGATGCGGGCGTTTTTCTTGCCATTCTTCTACATAGGCTATTACATCTTCGATTGTTTCACATGTACGACGATTTGGATTCGTCTTAAATCCAAGCTCACCTAAGAAATCCAGTGATTCACTATGGGATGGAATTGCTTTTTCTTCTACATTAGCAAGACCATACACAAACATAGATAAATTACGCTTCGCTGCAATTTTCGGATCAAGTTGACGTATCGATCCTGCTGCCGCATTACGTGGATTCGCAAATACATCTTCACCATTTTGTTCTTTCTCTTCATTCAACTTAACGAATGAACGCTTCGGCATATAAGCCTCGCCTCGTGCTTCTAACGTTACTTCTTCATTTAAACGCAGCGGGATAGCTTTAATCGTTTTTAAGTTTTGGGTAATATCTTCACCCGTTATACCATCACCACGTGTTGCTCCTTGAATGAAGCGTCCTTTTTCATAATGAAGTGAAACAGCAAGTCCGTCAATTTTTAATTCGCATATATATCTTACATTCGCATCATCAATTCCTTGATGTACTCTTCGATCAAAATCACGCAAATCTCCTTCATTAAACGCGTTTCCTAAACTTAACATTGGTGATTTATGCGTTACCTTTTCAAATATATCAAGTACAGCTCCCCCAACTCGAATAGAGGGGGAGTCTTCCGTTACAAATTCAGGGTTCTCTGTTTCTAATTTCATAAGCTCCTGCATATTACGGTCATATTCCGCATCAGAAACAGAAGGATTGTCTAATACGTGATATTGATAGTTAAATGTGTTTAACAAATCACGCAGTTCTTCTATACGTTCTTTTGCTATCTCTTTTGACATATCCTCATTCCTTTCCTATTGTTTCGTCACAGGTGCGAATTTTGCTAATAAACGTTTAACACCAATTGGGCTTGGGAACGCAATATCTAATTCTTTCGCATCACCTTCACCTTTTACACTTACAACTGTACCGACTCCCCATTTTTGGTGGGAAGCTTTATCGCCTACTGCCCAGCCGATTTGTTCGCCGCCCGTTGTCTTAGCTGCAGGACGTACGAAAGCTGAACGAGAACGTGTTGTTGTTGTACTTGTTGTTGTACTTTTCGTTCTTCCTTTTGCCCCAAACGAAGTTTCACGCTTCGGCGCTGTTTCATTTAATGATTCCACTAGTTCTGCCGGAATTTCTGTAATAAATCGAGATGATGCGTTCATACTTGTTCTACCAAATAAAGTACGCATTTGTGCATTGGATAAATATAATTCTTCTTCTGCACGAGTAATACCTACATAAGCAAGACGACGCTCCTCTTGCATTTCATCCTCTTCCATAAGAGAACGAGTATGCGGGAATATCCCTTCCTCTAAACCAACAATAAAGACAACTGGGAATTCTAATCCTTTCGCCGAGTGCATCGTCATTAAAATAACTTCCTCACCAGCAGTCGGATCTTCATCTACACGATCAATATCAGCAACAAGCGCTAAGTCTGTTAAGAATGCAACAAGGCTCTTATCTTCGCTTTGAGATTCAAATGTTTGCGTAACAGATAAAAACTCATCTAAGTTCTCTAAACGACCTTCTGCTTCTAAAGTACGCTCATTTTTCAACATATCGCGATAGCCTGTTTTTTCAATAACTTCTTCTACTAACTCTGTAACAGATAAATACTCTTGCATATTTACCCAGTTGTGTAATAAACCTGCAAATTCTTTTACTGCCTTTGTTATTTTTGCACTTACACCAACATGCTCAATCTCATCAAATACAGCAGTTAATGAGATTCCGTTTTGCACACCATAATTTATAATTTTATCGATAGAAGTCGCACCGATACCGCGTTTCGGCATGTTAATAATACGTGCGAAACTAATCTCATCATCTGGATTCCCAATTAAACGTAAGTACGCCAAAATGTCTTTAATCTCTTTACGATCGTAGAACTTAGTACCGCCGACAATTTTGTAAGGAATATTAGATTTCAGGAAAATTTCCTCGACCATACGAGACTGGGCATTTGTACGATATAACACTGCAAAATCAGTATATTTTCGTTTCCCCATTTGAATATCGTCACGAATTTTTTTCGCAACAAAATACGCTTCGTCTTTTTCCGTTGCAGCACGATAATACGAGATTTTGCTTCCAACTTGATTGTCTGTCCATAATTTCTTCGGTTTACGGTTTGAATTTTTTTCAATAACAGCATTCGCTGCATTTAAAATATTTTGTGACGAACGATAGTTTTGTTCTAATAGAATAACTTGCGCATTCTCATAGTCTTTTTCGAATGACAAAATGTTAGAAATGTCCGCACCACGCCAGCGGTAAATAGACTGATCTGAGTCACCTACAACGCATAAATTTTTAAAACGTGCTGCTAAATGTTTAACAAGAAGGTACTGCGCTTTGTTCGTATCTTGATACTCATCCACGTGAATGTATTGGAACTTACGCTGATAAAACTCTAGTACTTCTGGAACACGTTCAAATAGTTGAATCGTTGTCATAATTAAATCATCAAAGTCTAATGAATTATTTTTCAAAAGACGTTTTTGATATTCTGTATATACATCGCTCGTTAATTTTTCATATGGATCAGCGATTGTAATTTTTTTCGCATATTTATCTGCAGATAACAATTCGTTTTTCGCATTACTAATACCAGCTAAAATAGAGCGCGGCTCAAATTTCTTCGGATCAATATTGCGCTCTTTCATAATTTTTTTGACTACAGTTAACTGATCGCCTGAATCTAAGATTGTAAAGTTACGATTAATACCAATGCGATCGATATCACGTCGTAAAATACGTACACACATAGAGTGGAACGTAGAAATCCAAATATCTTCTGCTTCTGGTCCGACAAGTGTATCAATACGCTCGCGCATTTCACGAGCTGCTTTATTTGTAAAGGTAATAGCTAGTACATTCCATGGTGCTACACCTTTTTCACCAAGTAAATACGCAATACGATGTGTTAACACACGTGTTTTACCACTACCTGCGCCTGCCATTAATAGAAGTGGTCCATTCGTTGTTTGTACTGCTTTTTGTTGCTGTGGATTTAAACCATTTAATAACCTATCTGTCGTACTCATATACGCCTGCACCTACTCTCCTTTTACTGCTTTAACTGTTTTTAACGCTGCTTTTATATCATCATAAATAATATTTCCAACAACTACTGTATCAGCATACTGCGCCATTTCTTTCGCTTGTTCTGCATTAGAAATACCGCCGCCATAATACAACTTCGCTTGTTTTAATTCTGCTTTTACATTTTTAACAAGTTCAATGTCGCCATACGTACCGCTATATTCTAAATAAAATATCGGTAAACGTAATAGCTTGTCTGCTAAACGCGCGTATGCAATCACATCATCTTCTGTTACATCACATTTCGCATCTGTAAGCTGGGCTACTTTCGCTTCAGGATTTAAAACACAATACCCTTCCATGAAAATTTCGTCCCAGTCCATAATATCCCCAAATTCTTTCAAAGCCTCATGATGAACACCTGTTACCCATTCTACCTTTCGGCTATTTAAAACGCTTGGGATATAATAAAAATCAAATCCTGGTGTAATTGCTTCCACATCAGAAACCTCTAACACACAAGGTACTGCATATCTACGAATGCTAACTAGCATGTGTAGTACATTATCAATTGTTATGCCATCACTTCCGCCTACAATAACAGCATCTGTTCCAGACTCACAAATCATTTCTAAATGTTCGTCACTTAACTCCTTATTTGGATCAAGCTTAAATACATGTTTCCATTTGGAAATATCGTACATGAAAACACCCTTTCTTTTTTCTAATCATATCTATATCCCTGCTCAAAAAAGCAGTTAGTTTTTATTAAGATTTTTGAAATTCTTCTACTACATCTGTTCACAAAGGCGAGCCAAGTTTCGCGCTCCCTTTTATGCATTCTTTCATTATAACAAAAAAAGCTACTTACACACACGCCCATTCCAACATCTTTTTCAACGTTAAATGTTGGATTACATATCAAAAAACTTATACGGAATACTAACAAATGAAATAGTATTTCTATTTCGAAGTTCATCAAAAAGGAGTGTTTTTCTAATGAAGCAAAACATCAGTACAATTAGTGCTCTAATTCGAATCACACTCGGACTTATCCTCTTCGGTTGTAGTACAGCTAAACTCGTACGTAAACCTCGGTGCACTTGGTCTAAAGTTTTGCTATGGATTGGTGCCATGAAAATTGCAGAGGGCATCGTTCGTTTCTGCCCTATCGTTGAAGCATGTAAGTTTGGAAAATATATGAATATGGGCGCATTTAAAATGCCTAGCATGAATTTTACTGAAAAAGGACATGCTAAAGAAGAAGTGAATCAAACTTCCAGTCATGACAAACCAAAGTCAAATGGAAGTTATGACACTTCTGACAAAGAGATTGAGTCAGCGATTGAAGAATTAATCCTGGCAAAGCCGCTTTGAATCATTTGTCACGATGCAAGATGCTCTCAAAGAGACTTAGCTGCTGCAGTGGGCGGTTAAGTCTTCTTTATTTTACCACAAAACAGAACGTACATTCTTATTCTCACCCCTAAAACATACATAAAAAACATCAATCACTAAAATTCAGAAAATTAGGTGTAAATCCCTTGCATAAAATGATATAAAAGTGATATCATTTTTATATCAGGAGGCGATCATATGAAAGAAAAACAAGTTTTTTATGTAAATGGTTTTCTCGGTATTATCGGGATTTTGATTTTAGCTGCTATCGGTGTATTTTGCCTTGTCCAAGAAATTTTCATAGTAGCAGCATTAACAATTATTTTAGCAGCGGTTCTCGCTACAGGTATTGGTATTGTTCAACCAAACCAAGCGAAAGTCATTACGTTTTTCGGTAATTATTTAGGAACAATTCGTCAAAACGGTTTATTTTTAACAATTCCATTCGCATTCCGTCAAACTGTATCGTTACGTGTTGAAAACTTTAACAGTAAGAAATTAAAAGTAAACGATGTTGAGGGAAATCCAATTGAAATTGCAGCCGTTATCGTATATAAAGTTGTTGATTCTGCAAAAGCAATGTTTGGTGTTGAGCATTACGATCGATTCGTAGAAATTCAAAGCGAAACGGCAATCCGCCACGTTGCAACAAAATATCCTTATGATAATTTCCAAGATGAAACTTGCATTACGTTACGCGGAAATACTGAAGAAATCTCTGAAGAATTAAAACGTGAGTTAGAAGCGCGCCTTGAAATCGCTGGCGTAGAAGTATTAGAAACTCGTTTAACACATTTAGCTTACGCAACAGAAATTGCCCATGCAATGCTACAACGTCAACAAGCAAAAGCAGTACTAGCTGCTAGAAAAGAGATTGTTGAAGGTGCTGTGAAGATGGCGAAAGATTCAATCCATATGTTAGATGAAGAAGGCGTGCTAGAACTCGATGACGAGCGTAAAGCAAATATGGTAAACAACTTATTAGTTGCCATCGTTTCAGATAAAGGTGCGCAACCAGTTATTAATACAGGAAGCCTATATTAAAAGGTTGTAAATAATTATGGCTAAAAAGAAAAGCTTTCCATTACGTATTGATCCTGAATTACACGCAGTCATCGAAAAATGGGCGAATGATGAGTTTCGTAGCGTCAATGCACACATCGAGTATTTGCTTCGAGAAATGGCAAAGCAAAAAGGGAAATTGAAAAAAGATAAAGATGCATAAAAAATCCCGCTGAGAAATCAGCGGGATTTTCATATTAGCTTCTCGTCATCTCATGCCCAATTGCGCGATATCCTATATCACTTCGATAAAATAGACCATCACTCTCAATTTTACCGATTTCTTTATATACTTTGTCTTTCGCTTCTTGTAAACTATTCGCCTTACAAGCAACAAATAGTACACGGCCACCGTTTGTTACAAAGTCTCCATGTTTCATCGCTGTACCCGCATGGAAAACAATCACATCTTGCAGCGCATCTAGTCCGCTAATAATATCACCTTTTTTATATGCTTCTGGGTATCCTTTAGAAGCCAGTACGATACCGATTACCGCTTCTTCTGACCATTGTAATTTTAATTCACTTTCATCTAATACAGCGTTACATACATCAACTAAATCGTTTTCTAAGCGAGGTAATACAACTTCTGTTTCAGGATCACCAAAGCGTGCATTAAATTCAATTACCTTTGGACCATCATTTGTTAAAATAAGACCTGCGTATAAAATACCTGTAAACGAACGGTTTTCTGCAATCATCGCCTTGGCAGTTGGGTGTAATACTGTTTGAATCGCTTCTTGAACTGCTGATTCTGGAATTTGTGGTACTGGAGAATATGCACCCATTCCGCCTGTATTTGGACCTTTATCCCCGTCAAAAGCGCGTTTATGATCTTGAGCAATTACCATCGGATGTACGGTTGCTCCATTCACGAATGCCATTAATGAAAATTCTTGTCCATCTAGAAACTCTTCAATAACGACCTTCTTGCTTGCTTCACCGAATTTCACATCTTGCAGCATTTCTTTCACAGCTTGTAATGCATCTTCAAGCGTCATTGCTACTGTTACACCTTTACCAGCAGCTAAACCATCTGCCTTAATTACAATCGGTGCACCAACTTTTTGAATATACTTTACTGCTTCTTCATAGTCTGTAAAAGTTTCATATGCCGCAGTTGGAATATCATACTTTTTCATCAATTCTTTCGTAAAAGCTTTACTACCTTCAATAACAGCAGCCGCTTTATTAGGACCAAATACACGAAGTCCCTCTTCCTTAAAACGATCCACGATTCCGTTCATAAGCGGAATTTCAGGTCCAACGAAAGTTAATTCAACATTATTCTCTTTGGCAAATAAGACTAATGCATCAAAATCATTTTCATCAATATCAATTGGTGTTGCGACATCTCGCATACCTTCATTACCTGGTGCTACATATACTTTTTCTACCTTTTCAGATTGTGCAAATTTCCAAGCTAAAGCATGCTCACGCCCACCGCGACCAATTACTAAAACATTCATATTTCATCCCCCAATAATTAAATAAGTACAAACTAGAAGATATGCTCCTAGTTTGTTATTCCGTATCAATAGAAGTTTAAAAGGGAGGATCAAGAGAACCGAGCAGGTCGAGGCGCATTTGACAGGAGGACACGGAGTGTAGCTTTCCTACATGAGTACCGCACTGGCAATGCAACGACGACATGCGACAGTTATCTTGACCGGACCTTTTAAACATCCCCTATTAGTGTTTGAAATGACGTACGCCAGTGAACACCATCGTAATCCCATACTCATCTGCCATCTTAATAGAATCTTCATCACGAATTGATCCACCCGGTTGGATAATTGCTGTAATACCTGCTTTCGCTGCTTCTTCTACTGTATCTGGCATTGGGAAGAAAGCATCAGATGCAAGTGCGCTACCTTGTGCTTTTTCGCCAGCTTGTGTAATTGCGATTTTTGCAGAACCTACACGGTTCATCTGTCCAGCACCGACACCAATTGTCATATCATCTTTCGCCAAAACAATTGCATTTGATTTCACATGCTTTACAACTTTCCAAGCTAGTTTTAAGTCTTTCCACTCTTGCTCTGACGGTTCACGTTTCGTTGGAATTGAAATTGTACTCTCATCTAATGATAACGTATCTTCCTCTTGAACAAGAAGTCCACCTTGTACAGAAGTTAATTTTTTACTTGCACTTGTCGCTTTTTCAATATTTACAGTTAGTAAACGTAAGTTCTTCTTACTTTGCAACACTTCTAAAGCTTCTTGTGAGAACGAAGGTGCGATAACAATTTCTAAGAAAATTTCATGTAACTTTTCAGCTGTAGCTTTATCAATTTCACGATTCGCTGCAATAATACCGCCAAAAATTGATACTGGATCTGCCTCATAAGCACGTGTGTATGCTTCATGAATATCAGTTCCTACTCCAACACCACATGGATTCATATGTTTTACTGCTACTACTGCTGGTTCTGTAAATTCTTTAACGATGCTAAGCGCTGCGTCTGCATCGTTAATATTGTTATAAGATAATTCTTTACCGTGTAATTGTTCTGCATATGCAACTGAAGAAGTTGCAGCAAATGGTGCTTTATAGAAAGTAGCCTTTTGATGTGGGTTCTCTCCATAACGTAAGTCTTGCTTTTTCTCAAACGTCACAGTTAACGTTTCTGGACTTTCTTCACCCATTTGTTCTGTTAAGTAGTTAGAAATTAACGCATCATATGCTGCTGTATGACGGAATACTTTCGCTGCTAATTTACGTTTCGTCTCTTCTTTTACTTCGCCGTTCTCTTTCAGTTCTGCTAATACAGCATCATAATCTACTGGATCTACAATTACCGATACAAATTTATGATTTTTCGCAGCAGAGCGAATCATTGTTGGGCCACCGATATCAATATTTTCAATTGCATCAGCAAATGTTACATCAGGCTTAGCGATTGTTTCTTTAAATGGGTATAAGTTAACAACAACGAAGTCAATTGGTTGAATGCCTAATTCATTCATTTGCGCTACATGTGTTTCATTATCACGAACTGCTAATAGACCACCATGAATATTTGGATGTAATGTTTTTACACGGCCATCCATAATTTCTGGGAAACCAGTTACTTCAGAAATACCGATTACTTGTAAACCATTTTCTTCCAGTAATTTTTTCGTACCACCTGTTGAAATAACTTCAATCCCTTGTTCTAGTAAACCTTTAACAAATTCTACTACTCCTGTTTTATCTGAAACACTTACTAATGCACGCTTTTTCATTTATCCTTCACCCCTGGTTGTATGTTAGTTAACAGTTGGTTCTTTCACAGACTGAACAATTTGATTCACTGTATTTACATATAATTTATGTTCAACTTGTTGAATTTTCTTTTGTAAGCTTTCTCTCGTATCCCCTTCAGAAACAACTACTGCTTCTTGCGCAATAATCGGACCTGTATCCATACCTGCATCTACATAATGAATTGTTACTCCAGTTACTTTCACACCTGCTTCTAACGCTTGACCGACAGCATCTTTACCTGGGAAACTCGGTAGTAATGATGGATGAATGTTAATAATCTTCCCGCCGTATGCTTCTAGTAAAGTTGGCCCAATTAAACGCATATATCCAGCTAAAATAACATAATCAATTTCATACTCTTCTAGCTTCTTTAATATCTCTTTTTCAAATGATTCTTTTGAATCATATGCTTTCGCTGAAAAGGCGAAACACGGAACATGATGATAATGTGCCCGTCCAATAACGCGCGCCTCTGGTCTATCACATACTAATAAGCTAATTTCTGCATCCAATCTTTTTTCTTCTACCGCATTAACGAGAGATTGAAAGTTAGATCCACTTCCAGAAGCAAAAACTGCTAATCTACTCATAGTGCTGTGCCTCCATTGAAGGTAACGCCAGCACCTTGTACAGTACGTCCAATAATACGCGCTGTTTCTCCTTGCTCTTCAAGAAGACGAACAATATCTTTTGCATCTTCTTCCTTCACCGCTACTACCATACCAATACCCATGTTAAAAATATTGAACATTTCTTTCTCTTCTAGTTTCCCAACTTCTTGAAGTAAACTGAAGATCGGCTGAATTTCCCAAGCTCCTAGTTCAATTTCCGCACCGATTCCTTCTGGCAACATACGTGGAATATTTTCAATGAATCCGCCACCTGTAATATGCGCCATACCGTATACTTCATGTTTCTTCAATAGTTCTAAAATAGGTTTGACATAAATTTTCGTTGGTTTTAATAATTCCTCACCAAGAGGTAGCTCTAAGCGTCCATAAATGCGATCTAAAGATAGTTCTCCATCTTCTAGTAACACTTTTCGTACTAAAGAGTAACCATTACTATGAATACCGCTAGATGCTAGGCCAATTAATACGTGACCAGCTTCAATTTTTTCACCCGTTACAATTTTCTTTTTATCAACAATTCCAACTGTAAAACCAGCTAAATCGTATTCTTCCGTAGAATACATCCCTGGCATTTCAGCTGTTTCTCCACCAATTAATGCACAACCAGCTTGGCGACAGCCCTCTGATATACCTTTGACGATGTTTTCAATTTTACTAGGTTCAGCTTTACCACAAGCAATATAATCAAGGAAGAAAAGCGGTTCTGCTCCTTGGACAACAATATCATTTACACACATTGCTACTGCATCAATACCAATTGTGTCATGTTTATCTGCCATAAAAGCGAGCATCAATTTCGTTCCCACGCCATCTGTTCCAGATACTAATACAGGTTCTTCTAATGCAAATTTTGATAGATCAAACATACCTCCAAAACCGCCTAAACCGCCTAGTACTTCTTTTCTCATTGTTGTTTGTACGTGTTTTTTCATGCGAGATACCGCTTCATATCCAGCTTCAATATCTACTCCTGCTTGCTTATATGCATTCGCCATCGTTATTTACACCTCGTCTTTTAATTTCTCCCCATCCAGGGCGGCCGTTTTAAGAAAGAAGCTAGCTTCTACATCAAAAGAGGTAGAAGCTTTTTTCTTCTTATTTCATACTTTCTAAAAGCTCTTGCTCATAATCATAAAGAGCTGTTGGATAGTCTCCATTGAAGTAAGCCATACATAGGCCGCCATATTTCCCTTCATATGGACGTCCAATTGCATCTACTAATCCATCTTCGCTTAAAAATGTTAAAGAATCTGCTCCGATTATTTCACGAATTTCTTCTACTGTATTATTTGCTGCAATTAATTCTTTTCTCGTTTGAATATCAATGCCATAGAAACATGGATACTTAAGAGGTGGTGAAGCGATTCTTACATGAACTTCTGTCGCTCCAGCCTCACGAAGCATACGAACAATTCGTTTACTTGTCGTGCCTCTTACAATAGAGTCATCAATCATAACAACTCGTTTCCCTTCAACTACACCTCTTACTGCGGAAAGCTTCATCTTTACCCCTTGCTCGCGCAGTTCTTGAGAAGGTTGAATAAATGTACGTCCAACGTAACGATTTTTAATTAATCCTAACTCATACGGAATGCCTGTTGCCTCTGCATAGCCGATCGCAGCTGAAATACTAGAATCTGGTACACCAGTAACAACATCAGCTTCAATAGGTGCTTCCGCCGCTAAACGTTTCCCCATGTTTTTACGTGCTGCATGAACGTTAATACCTGCAATATTAGAATCCGGACGTGCAAAGTAAATGTATTCCATACTACAAATTGCATGATCTACTTCATTTGTAAAACGATCTACGTGAATTCCTTCATCATTGATGATAAGTAGTTCACCAGGTTCTACATCACGAATGTATGTTGCACCTACTACATCAAAAGCACATGTTTCTGATGCTACAACGTAAGCATCCCCCATCTTTCCAATTGAAAGAGGACGGAATCCATTCGGATCTAGCGCAACAATCATTTCATTTCCAGTTAGTAAAAGATATGCGAACGCACCTTTCACTTTATTTAGAGCTTCTTTTACACTTTCAATTAAAGAATCTTTCGTACTACGTTTAATGAGATGTAAAAGTACTTCTGTATCTGAACTAGTTTGAAAAATACTTCCTTCCGCCTCTAATTCACGGCGAAGCATTTTTGCGTTAATTAAATTTCCGTTATGAGCTAACGCCATACTATGATCGGAAAAGCGGAATAATAATGGTTGAACATTAGCAACTTCACTTCCACCAGCCGTCGCATATCGTACGTGTCCGATTGCTGATTTCCCGTTTAATCCTTCTAGCTCACCTCTTGAAAACACTTCTGATATTAAACCTAATCCCTTGTGACCGACGATTTTTTCCCCATTATTTACGACGATGCCTGCGCCTTCTTGACCACGGTGCTGCAAACTGTGCAATCCGTAGTACGAAACTTGTGCTGCATTTTCATGCCCCCAAATTCCGAAAACGCCACATTCTTCATTTAACCCCTTTATTTCAGCAAGCATGGGATTGCCCCTTTCCAAGCCTTTCTCATTTCATCTACATTTGCTGTAAGTAATACTTCATTTTCTTCATTATGAATTGTTACTTCATTTGTATTTGTTACTTCTCCAACTTGAATTGCTTCAACAACTTTCTCGAACGCTTCTTTATTTTCACGTTTTACAGTTAGAACGAAGCGAGATTGTGATTCCGCAAATAATACCGCCGTTACTTCCCCATCTAATTTCACAGTAGCACCTAAACCGTTAGCACCAATTGCACTTTCAGAAATTGCAACTGCTAAACCACCTTCAGCGACATCATGTGCAGATTGAACAAGGCCAGCTTGAATTGCTTCTAATACTTGTTTTTGGCGTTTTAATTCTACATCTAGATCGATACTTGGTGATTGGCCGAAAATTTTGCCGTGAATCATTTTCTGTAATTCACTTCCACCAAACTCAGCTTTCGTCTCTCCGATTACATAAACTAAATCGCCAGCTTGCTTAAATTCTTGTGTTGTTACGTGTTTTAAATCATGTACAAGACCAACCATCCCAACAGTTGGTGTTGGATATACAGCTTCACCGCTACGCTCGTTATACATTGATACATTCCCGCCGATAACTGGCGTTTGTAGTGTGCGACAAGCTTCACTCATACCGTCTACTGATTTTTCAATTTGCCAGAAAATCTCTGGTTTTTCTGGGTTACCAAAGTTTAAGCAATCTGTAATTGCAAGTGGTTCTCCGCCAGAACATACGATATTACGTGCTGCCTCTGCTACTGCAATTTTACCGCCCACTTCTGGATCTAAATAAATGTAGCGAGAGTTACAATCTGTCGTCATTGCTAAGCCTTTTTCTGTACCGCGTACACGTACAACCGCTGCATCTGAACCTGGTGTAACGATTGTGCTAGTGCGTACTTGATAATCATATTGATCATATACCCACTCTTTACTTGCAATCGTCGGTTGTTGTAGTAAAGCGAATAACGTTTCTTTGTAATCTTCTACTTTTGGTGTTTCCATTTTCATCTGCTGGAACTCAGCAAAGTATGCTGCTTCTTTTGATGGTTTATGATAAATTGGTGCTTCTTCTGCAAGAGCATCTGCTGGAACTTCAGCTACCTTTTCACCTTTATGGAATAAACGAAGCATTTTATCTTCCGTTACTTTCCCCATCGTAACTGCTGCAAGACCATACTTCTCGAATAAATCTACTATTTCTTGCTCTCTACCTTTTTTCACAACAATTAACATACGCTCTTGTGATTCAGATAGCATCATTTCATATGGTGTCATTCCTGTTTCACGCTGTGGTACATCATCTAAGTACATTTCAATACCCATACCTGCTTTACTTGCCATTTCTGCAGAAGATGAAGTTAAACCAGCAGCTCCCATATCTTGAATTCCAACAAGTGCATCAGACTGAATAAGTTCTAAACACGCTTCAATAAGAAGTTTCTCCATAAATGGATCTCCTACTTGAACTGCCGGACGTTTCGCTTCTGAGCTTTCAGATAGCTCTTCAGATGCGAATGTTGCACCGTGAATACCATCACGACCAGTTGATGCTCCTACGTACATTACTGTATTACCAGCACCGTGCGCTTGCCCTTTTTTAATATCTTCATGGTTAATTAAACCTACGCACATTGCATTTACAAGTGGATTTCCTTCATAACATGGATCAAATTGTACTTCGCCGCCAACAGTAGGAATACCAATGCAGTTACCGTATCCTGCAATTCCTGCTACTACTTCTTCGAATAAATATTTCACACGTGGTGATTGTAATTCACCGAAGCGAAGTGAGTTTAATAGAGCTACCGGACGTGCTCCCATAGAGAATACATCACGAATAATACCACCAACGCCTGTTGCTGCTCCTTGATATGGTTCAATTGCAGAAGGGTGGTTATGGCTTTCCATTTTAAATACAACCGCTTGATTATCACCGATGTCTACAATTCCAGCACCTTCTCCTGGTCCTTGCAGAACGCGCTCACCCGTCGTTGGGAATTTACGAAGTACTGGCTTCGAATTTTTATAACTACAATGTTCAGACCACATAACAGAGAATAATCCTGTTTCTGTATAATTCGGCAGACGGCCTAAAATCTTTTCAACCATGGCAAACTCTTCGTCTGTTAGCCCCATTTCCGCATATATGCGCTCTTCTTTAATTTGTGTTGGATTTGGTTCAAGCATTAACGACATATGTTTCCCTCCACTGTTTTAAGATAGATTGAAAGACTTTTAACCCTTCAGCACCACCAAGCAATTCATCTACAGCACGCTCTGGGTGTGGCATCATACCAAGTACATTTCCTTTTTCATTTACAATACCAGCAATGTCTGAAACGCTACCGTTCGGATTTTCTACATAACGGAATGCGATTTGATTATTCTCTTCTAATTGTTTAAGAGTTGCTTCATCACAATAGTAATTCCCCTCACCATGTGCAATTGGAATATTGATTACTTCATCTTTTTCATATTGTGATGTAAACATAGTTTCATTATTTTCAACACGTAACTGAACCGTACGGCACATAAACTTTAAGTTTTCATTTCTCATTAATGCTCCTGGTAGTAATCCTGATTCAACAAGAATCTGGAATCCATTACACACTCCTAAAATTGGCTTTCCTTGCTCAGCAGCTTTTTGCACTGCTTTCATTGCGTTAGCAAAGCGAGAAATAGCACCACAACGTAAATAGTCACCGTAAGAGAATCCACCTGGTAGTAAAATTGCATCATATTCATCTAAATTCTCTCTATCGTGCCAAACGTAATCTACTTCTTCACCAAGCTCATCTTTAATTGCATGGAACATATCGACATCACAGTTCGAACCTGGAAATACTATGACTGCAAATTTCACTGTGCGACAACCTCCTCAACTTCATAACGGAAGTCTTCCATTACAACGTTTGTTAATAGTTTTTCACACATTTCTTTTACCTTTGCGTCAAGGTCAGATACTGATTTATCAATTGTTAATTCCATATATTTTCCGATTCGAACGTCTTGTACTTCTGTGAACGAAAGACTATGAAGTGCCCCTTTTACTGCTGTTCCTTGTGGATCTAATACGCTTTCTCTTAACGTTACATATACCTTAACTTTATACATGTGAAATTCCCCCTAAACGTTTTAAAATCTCTTCATAAGCTTCTGTTAAATTTCCAAGGTCACGACGGAATACGTCTTTATCAAATTTTTCATTGCTCGTTTCATCCCATAAACGGCAAGTATCTGGTGAAATTTCATCCGCTAAAATGATTTCTCCTTCATCTGTTACACCAAACTCTAATTTAAAATCTACTAATCTTACACGACAGCTTGCGAAATGATCAATCAACACTTGATTGATTTGTAGAGCCATATCTCGTAATACGCTTACTTGCTCTGGTGATGCAACGTTTAATACACGAATATGATCTTCCGTTACAAGCGGATCTCCTAAATCATCATCTTTGAAGTAAAATTCTACGATTGGTTCTGCAAGTACAGTTCCCTCTTCCATTCCTAATCGTTTTGAAAGACTTCCTGCAATTACATTTCTTGTGACAACTTCTAGAGGAATAATACTCACTTTTTTAACAAGTTGCTCTGTTTCAGATAACTTCTCTACAAAATGTGTTTTTATTCCTACTTCTTGTAACTTTCTGAACAATAAAGTTGTAATCTCATTGTTCAAACGACCTTTTCCTGTAATCGTCTCTTTTTTCTCCCCATTGAAAGCAGTCGCACTATCTTTGTACTCTACCCAAACCATATCTGCTGATTCTGTACGATAAATTCTTTTTGCCTTACCTTCATACAGCAATTCTAGCTTTTGCATTTCGCAAGCCCCCTGTAGTTTGAAAAATGTGAATAATATTTTTATAAAGAATGGCACAGAATGACTCTATTCTGTGCCATATGAAATTTTACGCTTCGTTTAATCCAAGGCGTTCAAAGATTGTATCAACATGTTGCATATGATGCTCATAGTTGAAGCATTCATTAATTTCTTCTTGCGTTAACTTGCTCGTAATACGCTCATCGCCTTCTACAAGCTCTTTAAATTGTACTTGTGTTTCCCAAGCTTCCATCGCTTTAGGTTGTACGATATCATAAGCTTCTTCACGTACCATACCTTTGTCGATTAATGTAAGCATTACGCGCTGAGAATAAATTAAGCCGTATGTTCTTGTCATATTGCGTTTCATATTCTCTGGGTATACAGTTAAGTTTTTAACGATATTACCAAAGCGATTTAACATGTAATTTAACGCGATTGTAGCATCTGGTAAAATTACGCGTTCTGCTGAAGAATGAGAAATATCGCGCTCATGCCATAATGGAACATTCTCGTAAGCTGTCATCATATAACCGCGGATAACACGAGCTAAACCAGTCATATTTTCAGATCCAATTGGATTACGTTTATGTGGCATTGCAGAAGAGCCTTTTTGACCTTTTGCGAAAGCCTCTTCAACTTCACGTGTTTCGCTCTTTTGTAAACCACGAATCTCAACTGCCATCTTTTCAATAGATGTTGCGATTAGTGCAAGTGTTGACATGTAATGAGCATGGCGATCACGTTGCAATGTTTGTGTAGAAATTGGTGCTGCTTCTAATCCTAAGTTTTCACAAACAAATTTTTCTACGAATGGATCAATATTCGCGTATGTACCAACCGCACCAGATAATTTACCAACGCGAACTGTATCAGCAGCTTGTTTGAAACGCTCTACGTTACGTTTCATTTCTTCATACCAAAGACCAAGTTTTAAACCAAATGTTGTTGGTTCTGCATGAACACCGTGTGTTCTTCCCATCATGATCGTGTATTTATGCTCTTTCGCTTTGTTAGCTAAAATGCTTACAAAGTTTTCTAAGTCTTTTAATATGATTTCATTCGCTTGTTTTAAGATGTAAGATAACGCTGTATCCACTACGTCTGTAGATGTTAAACCGTAATGAACCCATTTACGTTCCTCACCCAATGCTGGTGTTTCTGATACAGCACGAGTGAATGCAACTACATCATGACGTGTCTCTTTTTCAATTTCATAAATACGATCGATATCAAATGATGCATGCTCACGAATTTTTTTAACATCTTCTTTTGGAATGTCGCCAAGCTCAGCCCATGCTTCACAAGCTAAAATCTCAACTTCTAACCATGCCTTAAATTTGTTTTCTTCCGTCCAAATTGCACCCATTTCAGGGCGTGTATAACGATTAATCATCTTTTTCCCTCCAACAGTTGTTCTTGATGGTCCCAAATATGCAAACTCTTCGCTTTTTCTAGAGCGACTTCAATATTATCATTTAAAATATTAACATGCCCCATTTTTCGCTGCGCTTTTGCTTCTTCTTTTCCATACAAGTGTAAATAGCACCCGGTTAGTCTATTCACTTGTCCTAGGACCCCTTCTATATGTTCGCCTAAAATGTTTACCATGACAACTGGTTTTAACAAATTTGTTTCTCCAAGAGGTAAATTACAGATTGCTCGAATATGTTGACCAAATTGGCTCGTTTCACATGCATCCTGTGTATAGTGCCCTGAATTGTGAGGTCTTGGTGCTAATTCATTAATGTAAATCTCACCATCAGCTGTAGCAAACATCTCTACCGCTAGTGTTCCCACAAGTTTTAATTCATCCGCAAGTACCTTTGCATAAGCAATTGCTTTTTGAGAAAGCTCTTCTGTAATGCGAGCCGGAACGATAGATTCATGCAAGATGTTATTCACATGAATATTTTCTGCTACGGGAAATACTTTCGTTTCACCACTTACACTACGAATTACAATAACTGATATTTCTTTTTCAAAAGGTACCCATTTTTCTAGAATGCATTCTGCTTTATTAGTAAGCTCTTTTGCTCTTACAACATCAGCTTCGCTCTTTAAAACAACTTGCCCTTTACCATCGTATCCACCTGTCGTTGTTTTTAAGACAGAAGGAAAAGATAACTCTGTAATTGCTTCTGCAAGTTGATTTTCATTTTGAACCAATCTATACGATGCTACCGGTAAACCAGCTTTTTCAATTGCATTCTTTTCAGTAAAACGATTTTGCGTTTTATTTAATAATCGACTACCTTGTGGTAAATACGCATGTTTTTCAAGCCATTGTAAACATCTATAATCAATATTCTCAAATTCATATGTGACAACGTCGCTTATCTCTGCTAAGTGCTGAATTGCTTTTAGATCGTCATAAGATGCAACAATCTCATTATCAGCAACTTGTGCACATGGTGAATGCTTTGTAGGGTCTAAAACAGCAATTTTATAACCCATTTCCTTAGCTGCCAACGCCATCATTCTTCCAAGCTGGCCGCCTCCAATAATGCCGATTGTTTTTCCAGGTAAAATGATTCTCGTCATACTAGCTCACTACCTTCACGCACAGTTTTCTCAATAGCTTCTCGTCTCAACTCTAATGCATCGTGTATATCATCATGAAATGATCCAAGTATTTGTGCAGCAAGTAATCCAGCATTCGTTGAACCAGCCTTACCAATTGCAACAGTTGCAACTGGAACCCCTCCTGGCATTTGGACAATGGATAATAATGAATCTAGGCCGTTTAACGCCTTTGATTGAACTGGAACACCGATTACAGGAAGATTTGTCTTCGCTGCAACCATTCCTGGTAAATGCGCTGCTCCACCGGCTCCAGCAATAATAACTTTTAATCCACGTTCACGAGCTGTCTCTGCATATTCAAACATATAATCCGGAGTCCTATGAGCGGATACAACTTTTTTCTCATACGGTATATTTAATTCATCTAAAATGTCACAAGCATATTTCATTGTTTCCCAGTCTGACGTGCTTCCCATTATGACTCCAACTAGTGATTTCATATTAGAATCCCCCCGATTCAAATAAAAAAAGCCTGAAATAGAACAGTTTCTCTTTTACTATGAGAGAAAGCGCTCTACTCAGGCATACGTATCCCTTGTGAATAGAAAAATACCGAGTGACTTTCCCTCATAGTCTAACGAATAACGGTCGTTAGGTAGAGACTTGCAGGCCATATCCCCGCGATTATATGAGGTCTTATATATTATTGTTTCTATGGCTATATTAACAATATTTCATAAACAATGTCAACAAATAATCGAATGTTTTTTTATTAGTCACTCATAACGTTCGTGTTTTAGTTATATTCAAAAGGAGAATTGCAACTATATGCAAGAAGGAAAGGAAATTAGAATATATATTTCTAGAGATCTATTTTACGTATAATTTACTTCAGTATGTTTCAACCAAAGTATATACACTCTTGTATTCTATACATCAATAGAACTTATATTATAATCATTTAATTTCTAAGGAGGAATAACCGTGAAAAAAATAACTGTACTATTATCCTATTTATGTTTCTCTATCGCGATAATTGCTGTAGTTATTGAATACTTATTTATATTTTCTACTCTCATTATTTTAAATATATACTTATGATAGAAATAATGCTTCCTATCTTAGGTATTATTTTAGGAGCATTCGGAAAATCAGGAGCACAAAAAATCATTGCCA